>CATKZA010000284.1 GCA_949841235.1 uncultured Clostridiaceae bacterium | reverse complement strand
CAAGCCCATAGGGCGCACAGGTATTTGTTCTACGCTCCGCTTCGATGCTAAACATTGACTCTAGCGCACCTTTTCCTTTTTCTCAACACTAAATCCATTTTTCAGATACAAGTTCACTGCATTTTGATTCCATTCAGCTACATGTAAGACAATTTTTCCATAGCCCTGTTTTTTTATATGATTCATTCCCCATAATAACAATTTCTGACCTATCCCTTGTCCTTGAAACGATTTTTCAACAATCAAATCATCTAACTCATTTCCATAACAAGAAACAGCACCTACTATTACTCCATTTTGCAAATAAAGAAAAATATCTTTTATTTTGTCTTTGATTTGAGAATAGTCATAATAAAAGTTTACTGGTTCAACTTCCAGTTCTTTTCTCATTTTATAAAAACACTCATTATATATTTTCATATATTCTTTCCAGTATTTTTCTTGAAAGGAAATACAGTTTATATCATTTTGATACTCCAACGTTTTATCGAATACCATTTCATATGCAACGATTTCTTTCATCATGTTCCTCCTAAAAATCTAGTACAGCGAAAATTAAGTTCTTGATATATTCACGTAGGATAATTGTTTCAGATACAAGGCGGATTTTCGACGGCGTAGCGGTGGCTACGTCTAGAAAATCCAACGCAGTAGATGGACAATTAGACAAGTGAAGATGCCAGTTACTTAATATTCGCTGTACTAGCAACTCATAATTAGTAAAGCACTTCTCTAATTTTTCTCATTTCCCTCCAAACATGATCTCCATAGTTGCTCACCAAAACAGAAATCATCCCATTATTCGGATTATATTCGGATATAAAGCTCACCCCAGGATCACAACCTTGAAAATACGCAAAATCCTTGCCATTAGGATTATCAATGATCCACATACCATAACCATAATACCCTTCTTCTGCGTCAACCCCATCTCCGCTCTGCTTACTTAGCATATCTGAAACAAGAGATTTTGAGATTAGATTTCCCTCCAGTAAATTAGTCCAAAAACCAATAATATCTTTTACCGTTATAAATGCGCCACCTGCTCCAGTGCCTTTTGCATCAACCGAAAATATATTTGTACGATAGTCATTCGTATCATTACTATAAATATAGTTATTAGCGCATTTTGCCGGCAGCCTGTCCAACTCATAATACCCCGTCGATTTCATACCGCATATATCAAAAATATTGTCTTTTAGATATCGGTCAAAATACATTCCAGTAACCTTTTCAATCATCATTGCAAGCAGTACATACCCCGAATTATTATACTGAAATTTTTCTCCTTTTGGATACATCATAGGCTTATTTATAAATAGCGGAAGCAAATCGCTGTTATGCCTGATTTTATAATTTGGATAATCAACCCATAATTCTTCATATTCATCCATAACACTCTCATCAAAATAATCCGGAACCCCCGATGTATGGTTTAAAAGCTGCTTGACTGTAACATCTTGATCAATATCATTGAAAGGCATATCAAGCAACACACCCAATGTATCATCAAACTTTATTTTCCCTTGCTCAATTAACTGCAATATCCCTACTGCAACAAATACTTTTCCCGCTGACGCACTTGCAAATTTCGTCTCTATCGTGTTTGAAATTTTATTTGGCAAATCAGCAAACCCATTTTCTCTTTCAAATATAACTTTGCCGTTCTGCACGATCAATATATTACCTCTAAAACTTTCATCAAGCATTTCTTCTATCCGCAATTTAATTTCCTCCAATTTTTCAGCAAAGACAAAGAAAAGACTTCACACCTTTTTTACTGTATAGGAAATTGCTCATATCGTAACGCAATGCCATTGGGAACGCGCTAATATCCAAAGATAATCATATTATCTTTTAGATATTTTGCGTTCCCTTTTTTATAAGCGATCCAATAAAGAAGTGCCGATACATCCCTCCGGCATCTCCACCCCGAAGTTGTCCGCAATGGTTGCCCCGATCACGGCAAAGGTCTCCTGCTCCGGCAATGCCATCCCCCCTTCCATGGAGGGGGAGTAGGCAATCAAAGGCACCTTCTCCCTGGTGTGGTCTGTCCCGGTGTAGGTGGGATCATTTCCGTGATCCGCCGTAAGGATCAGAAGGTCATCCTCCCGCAGCTTTGGCAGCAGCTCCCCTAATTTCTCATCGAACCGCTGAATCTCCTCCCCATATCCCACGGGATTTCTCCGATGCCCCCACAGGGCATCAAAATCCACCAGATTGGTAAAGCACAGCCCGGTAAAATCTCTTCCGGCAATCTCTATGGTCTGCTCCATGCCCTGGACGGAACTCTTGGATTTATTGGACTCTGTCAGGCCCTGCCCATCAAAGATATCATAAATCTTCCCCACGGAAATCACATGGAACCCCTGCTCCTTCATGGCATCCAACACCGTTTTCCCGAAGGGCTTCAAGGCATAGTCATGGCGGTTGGAGGTGCGCACAAACTCTCCCCTCCTCCGTCCCACATAGGGTCTGGCAATCACCCGGCCCACCTTCCACTCGTCCCGCATGGTAAGCCGTCTGGCAATCTCGCAGTATCGATACAGGGTATCCAATCCCATCGTCTCCTCATTGCCGCAAATCTGCAATACCGAATCCGCCGAGGTGTACACGATCAAATGCCCCTTCTCAATCTCCTCCTCCGCCAGCTCCTCCAAAATCTCCGTGCCGCTGGCACTCTTATTGCCAATAATCTTCCTGCCCGTCTCCTTCTCCAGAGCCTGAATCAACTCCTCCGGAAACCCATGCTCCGTAAAGGTGATAAAAGGCTTGGTGATATACAGCCCCATCATCTCCCAATGCCCGGTCATGGTATCCTTCCCCAGACTCTGCTCCGAGAGTTTCCCATATTTCCCCATGGGATGCTCCACAGGCTCCACGCCCGTCAGGGGATGGAGGTTCGCCATGCCCAGCCGCTGCAGGTTGGGAATATGCATCTTTCCCATCCTCTGGCTGATATGGCCGAAGGTATCCACCCCCACGTCCCCATACTTCTCCGAGTCTGGCATGGCCCCCACCCCCAGAGAATCCAGCACGATCACGAACACCCGATTATATTTCTCTCCCTTCATAGACATCCGCCTCCTTTCCAATGCATTTGCATCTATCTTTTTATCCCAGTACTCTGTCCTGAAAACATTTGCACAGGAACTTCAAGAACAGAGTACTATTTCTTCCTCCTCAAAAATCTGCTCCACCGTGGCCAGATATTCCCCCATTCTATTGGTCTTCTTGATCTTCTTCAAATACTTCTCATAATTGGTAAAATGCGGAGCCAGATAAATCCACAGTTCCTTCATCTTATGCAGGGCATGGATATCCCCGGACATCACCTCCCGGTATCTGGCAAGCAATTCCCCCACAAATGCCCTTAACACCGCCTTG
>CATKZA010000283.1 GCA_949841235.1 uncultured Clostridiaceae bacterium | reverse complement strand
TCTTTTGCAATTATCCGCCTTCACTCTATCTGGAAGAATGCCGACTATTTTCACCCTTGCCATCATACTTTGGCCGAAGGAATCAGCCATCCTGCCATTGCTTGCGCCACTCTCAGCACAAGTTCACTGCTTCTAATCCATATCCTGCATCTGCTTCTTGATTTCCATCATCTGATCCCGCAGAGCGGCTGCCTCCTCGAAGTTCAAATCCGCCGCCGCCTGATTCATCTTCTTCTTGATCTTCTGGACTACTACCTCCAGTTCTTTCTTGTTCATGGATTCCAAATCCTTTTCAATATCAAAGCCCGCAGCCTCCACTTTCTTAGAAATCCGCATCACTTCTCGCACCGCTTTCTTAATGGTCTGGGGCGTAATGCCATGCTCTTCATTGTATTTCATCTGAATGCTGCGCCTTCTATTCGTCTCGTCAATGGCCTTCTGCATGGATTCCGTAATCGTATCGGCGTACATGATTACATGTCCCTCTGCATTTCTCGCCGCCCGGCCCACCGTCTGCACCAGCGAAATCTCCGAGCGCAAAAAGCCTTCCTTATCCGCATCCAGAATCGCCACCAAGGCAATTTCCGGAATATCCAATCCCTCCCGCAAAAGGTTGATGCCCACCAGCACATCGAATAGATCCAGACGCATATCCCGAATAATCTCTGATCGCTCCAAGGTATCAATATCAGAGTGGAGATATTTCACCCGAATGCCCACCTCTTTAATATAAGAAGTCAAATCTTCCGCCATCTTCTTGGTCAGCGTACTCACCATCACCTTATTTCCGGCATCGATTGTCTGATGGATTTCCTGAATCAGATCATCCACCTGTCCCTCCACCGGACGCACTGCAATCTCGGGATCCAATAGGCCCGTAGGGCGAATCACCTGCTCCACCCTGGCCAGTTCATGCCCATCCTCATACACATTGGGTGTAGCCGACACAAAGAGCATCTGATTGATATAACTCTCGAACTCGTCAAAATTCAAGGGGCGGTTATCCAGAGCGGAGGGCAGCCGAAACCCATAATTCACCAAAGTCTCTTTCCTGGAACGATCCCCGGCATACATGCCCCGTATCTGGGGAATGGTGATATGGGACTCGTCTATCATAATCAGATAGTCCTCCGGAAAGAAATTCATCAATGTATTGGGCGTCTCCCCGGCTTTCAGTCCCGCCAAATGCCTGGAATAGTTCTCAATCCCGGAGCAAAACCCGGTCTCCCGCATCATCTCAATGTCAAAATTTGTCCGCTCTGAAATCCTCTGGGCTTCAATCAGCTTCTCCTCCCCCTTGAAATAATCCACCCGTTCTTCCAGTTCTTCTCCTATATCCCTAATCGCCCGCTCCATATTCTCTGCATCCACCACATAGTGGGAAGCGGGAAATACGATGATATGCTCCAGTTCGGCACGCACCTGCCCGGTCAGCGCGTCAATCTCCGTAATCCTGTCCACCTCGTCCCCAAAAAATTCCACCCGGAACGCCTTTTCCGATTCATTCACCGGGAAAATCTCCAGCACGTCCCCCCTAGCCCGGAAGGTGCCGCGCTTAAACTCCAGATCACTGCGGTTATACTGCATCTCCACCAGACGCTTGATGACCTCATCCCGATCCTTTATCATCCCCGGGCGGAGAGATACGGTCATATTCTGATAATCTATGGGGCTTCCCAGCCCATAGATGCAGGACACGCTGGCCACGATAATCACATCCCTGCGCTCCGTCAGGGCGGCCGTGGCCGAATGGCGCAGTTTATCTATCTCATCATTGACAGAGGAATCCTTCTCAATGTAGGTATCAGAGGAGGGTACGTACGCCTCCGGCTGATAATAATCATAATAGGACACGAAGTATTCCACAGCGTTCTCAGGGAAGAACTCCTTGAACTCCCCGTAGAGCTGGGCCGCCAAAGTCTTATTGTGCGCTATTATCAAAGTAGGCTTTTGCAGCCTTTCTATCACGTTCGCCATCGTGAAGGTCTTTCCAGAGCCTGTCACGCCGAGCAAAGTCTGAAATTGGTTGCCTTCTTGGAAGCCTTTCACAAGAGCCTCTATCGCCTGTGGCTGGTCGCCGGTCGGCTTGTATTCTGAATGAAGTTTGAATATATTTTGTTCATTTTGCACAAATTTCACCTCCTCAACTGATAACAAGAAGTTAGTCTACTCGCCAGCAATTCATCCAAGCATGCCTTCTGCTATATTTTAGCCATTCTTCCAGCATATCACCATTCATCCAAAATGCACCTTGCCACATGCACCCCGCTTGCCGACGCATGGGACAGGGAGTGGGTCACTCCGCTGCAATCCCCTATGATATACAGTCCGGGCTGATTCGTCTCCAGCCTTTGATCCAATTCCACCTCCATATTGTAGAACTTCACCTCCACGCCGTAGAGCAGCGTATCATCATTCGCCGTCCCTGGAGCAATCTTATCCAGCGCATAAATCATCTCGATGATGCCGTCCAAAATCCGCTTGGGCATCACCAGGCTAAGATCCCCCGGCGTCGCTTTCAGCGTAGGGCGCACAAAATTTTCCTGAATGCGGGATGCATTGCTGCGCCTGCCCCGAATCAGATCCCCAAAACGCTGTACCAGCACCCCGCCCCCCAGCATATTGGAAAGTTTGGCTATGCTCTCCCCATATCCGTTGCTATCCCGGAATGGCTCAGAAAAATGCTTTGCCACCAGAAGGGCGAAATTGGTATTCTCCGTGTGCTTCTCCCTGTCCTCATAACTGTGGCCATTCACTGTCACGATGCCGTTGGTATTTTCATTGACCACCACGCCGTGGGGATTCATGCAGAAGGTTCGCACCAAGTCCTCAAACTTGGCAGTGCGGTACACAATCTTGCTCTCATAGAGTTCATCCGTGAGATGGGAAAATACTTCTGCCGGAAGTTCCACCCGCACGCCGATATCCACCCGGTTGGATTTGGTCTTGATCTGCAATTTCTCGCAAAGCCTCTCAGCCCACTTGCTGCCGCTTCGCCCCGCCGAAATAATGCACCGCCTCCCCAGATATTCCCTGCCTCCGGCAGAAACGACATAACCGTCCGCCTCCGGCCTGACAGAATCCACAAAAGTATCAAAATAAAAATCCACTTTTCCCTCTAAATAGGCATAAATATTTTTCAGCACAATATAATTGATATCCGTACCCAGATGGCGCACCGAGGCATCCAGCAGATGAAGCCCATTTTGCAGGCAAAGTTTTTTGATCTCCGTATTGGCGGTAGAGTACAACTTTGTCCCCTCCCCGCCAAATTTCAGATTCAGGGAATCCACATACTGCATCAAATGCATGGCCTTCTCCTTGCCAATATATTCATGCAAGGTGCCGCCAAACTGATTGGTCATATTGTACTTGCCGTCAGAGAATGC
>CATKZA010000282.1 GCA_949841235.1 uncultured Clostridiaceae bacterium | reverse complement strand
TATGCCACCATGGCCCAGGGAAAGGCATTCCTCTCTGCCTACGGGGCAGAACTTTCCCCGGAAAAAGAAAAAATCCTCCGGCTATTCGCAGAACTTCCCGAGAAGAACTGGATCGCCAGAAGATTTTACATCATGAAATATGGTTTCTTGAAAAGCGGACCGGCAAGGAATGCGGGAGTGCTATTGGTGGTGTAGTGTGCCATTCATCCCATCCCGGATTAGACCCGCCTCCAAATATGCCATAAAGCCTTCTTTATTCTCCCGCGCAGTAGTGGTAGGCCTGCCCAAATCCGCCCTCGCACCCATGGAGCAGAGCGCCTCGATTAGAACCAGTCCCTTCCCCTCTTTTGCGGCAAGCAGCTCCCTGTCCAGTTCCTCGAAGGAAGACACCCTGACAGCCTTGGGATATCCGCATCCCTTCGCCACTGCCACCAAATCCATCTGTCCCGCCACGGTGGGCATGCCCCCCACCGTCTCATGGGCTCCATTGTTCATGACGATGTGAACCAGATTTTCAGGTCGATTGGCTCCCAGAAGGGCCATCGCGCCCATGTGCATCAGCACGGCACCATCCCCATCCACGCACCAGACCTTCCGTTCCGGCTGATGGAGCGCTACTCCCAGCGCAATGGAAGAACTATGCCCCATGGAACCCACCGTGAGAAAATCATACTGATGCCCCTGGCCCTTTTCCTCCCTGATCTCAAACAATTCCCGGCTAGCCTTCCCGGTGGTAGAGACCATGGGATCCGTGCCAGACACCTCCACGATATGGCGAATAATCTCCTCCCGTCCCATGGTATTCCCATTCTCATAACAAACATTTCCCTCATAGGACAGGGCGCCTTTGCGAATCACAAAGGCCACATTCCTTCCTTTATCCAAGATGCCTGCAAATTCCTCCATCTTGCCCTTCAACTCTTTTTCTCCGGTCTCCTTCCCCACCACAAAAGAAGGGATACCCATATCCTCCAGAAGCTTTAACGTCACCTCCCCCTGAAAAATATGCTGCGGCTCATCATGCACCCACGGCTCGCCCCGCCAACCGATGACGAATATCATGGGAATGGCGTAGACCTTGTCATTCAAAAGGGAGGCCACCGGGTTAATCACATTCCCCTCCCCGGAATTCTGCATGTACACCACCGGCACCTTTCCCGTGGCAAGGTGGTAGCCTGCCGCCAACGCCACACAATTTCCCTCATTGGCCGCAATGATATGATGATGCCTGTCAATGCCATGCCTCTCCATGAGATAATCGCACAATGCCTTTAACTGAGAGTCCGGCACCCCCGTGTAAAAGTCGCTTCCCAATATTTTCACAAAGTCCTCGACCCGCATAATGTATACCTCTTTTCCCTACAATTCATCAATCAACGAGATAATGTCCTGAATGGGCAGCAATCTATCATCCACCTCTTTTGCCCGATGATATCTTAAAATATCCCTGGCGGTCTGCTCCATGGCAGGAAATGCGCTTCTGGTCAGCTGGTTTGCGTAAATAACGATGTTCACCCCATGCTGCACCAGTTCCTCTTCCGTCACCGTATTGAAAGAAGAGGGCACTACCACGATAGGCGTGTCCCGATCCTCCTTGCGGAACCGGTCGCAAAATTCCAAAATCTCTGCGGGATCCTTCTTCCTGCTGTGAATCATGATGCCATCCGCCCCAGCCTTCACATAAGCCCTGGCCCGCTCCAGCGCATCTTCCATGCCCCGCTCCAAGATCAGGCTCTCAATCCGGGCGATAATCATAAAATCATCCGTCAGCTGAACCTTCTTTCCCGCTGAAATCTTCTGGCTGAAATGCTCCACGCTATCCTGGGTCTGCTCTACCTCCGTGCCGAAAAGAGAATTCTTCTTCAGCCCCGTCTTATCCTCTATAATCACCGCAGAGACGCCCATGCGCTCCAAGGAACGCACCGTGTACACGAAATGCTCGATCAATCCCCCAGTATCCCCGTCAAAAATAATCGGCTTCGTAGTCACCTCCATCACGTCATCAATGGTCCGAAACCTGGATGTCATATCTACCAGCTCGATATCAGGCTTCCCCTTCGCCGTGGAATCGCACAGGGAACTCACCCACATGGCATCAAACTGGTCAAAGGCCCCATCATGTTCCACCACCGTCTTTTCCGCAATCAGGCCAGTCAGTCCGCTGTGCACCTCCAGCGTCTTCACAATAGGACACAGATTCAGAAGCTTGCGAAGCCTATTTCTACGATATTCCGGCATGGCAAGCAGTTCCTTCGCCCTGGCATCCGCACGGCGCACCTCGTCATTATATGTATAGGCAACCTCGATCAGTTCCCCCCCATATTCCTTTAATAGCGAAAGCACATTTTCCCGGATGGCGCTCTCCGGCCCAATTTTCCAATTATCTCCATGAATCACATAATCGGGCCGCAGATTGGCAATCATCTGATCATACAGAATCTCCTTCTGCACCACCACCCGTGACACTCCGGGAATTTCCCGCACCATCTGAAGGCGTTCCTCAAAATCAATCAAGGGGAATCTATTATACCGAATCATTTCTTCATCTGTCAGCACCCCCGCAATCACCTCGCCGTATTTCTGCGCCTCCCTGATGATATTCCTGTGGCCATCGTGTATGATATCCGTGCAAAAGCACGTATATACTCTCTTCATCTTTTCCACCCCTATGCCCTATTCCTTTCAATAATTTCTGCAATGAGAAATTCCGCAACCCGCTCGCTATCCTCCAGCGAAACCTCTTTCACAAGCTCTACCCCGAACACCTTATTCACCTTCTGCAATAATTCATCCGTATAATAGAGAACCCCCTCTGCAACATCCTGGATGCCATCCAGATAGATGGATTCCCGATTCTTTTCACGCATGGCATCTATTCCAAAAGCACTTTCATCAAAAGAAACCCTCGCCTCATCGCCGGTGCCATCCAAAATCACAGGATACCCCCCGATCTCTCCAAAAACCCCCGGACAGTGCAGCTTAACCCTCTCCCTTTCTCTCGCCACAGATAAAATCCCCCGGATAATCTCAAAGTTACTGGAAGCGTTCATCATGTTCCTCTTTCCATCCACAGGCATGGGAATCTTGCATTCAGAAAACACCCTCTTCATATCTGCCTCCAGCTTCTCGCCCTGATAGGAAATGGAAATCAACTGTTCCACGCCTTCCGTCTGCCCCTCCTTGCTGATTACCACGTCATGGAAATGGCTGGTGGCAAAAGTGACATCAATATTCCAGTAATCCTCCACTTCAAATTGTCTCGCCACAGAAAACCGAATCCTGGGAATGAGATGATTGATATTGCCGCTGCCAAAATCAGGATAGGCCATCCCGGCAGACTTTAGCCAGGGAATCACCGCATCCGAATAGGAGGTATTGATGACAATGGCAT
>CATKZA010000281.1 GCA_949841235.1 uncultured Clostridiaceae bacterium | reverse complement strand
AGGGGGATATCACGGACGGTGCGCCGGTGCTGTGCCGGGTGCATTCGGAATGCCTGACGGGGGATGCCCTGGGTTCTGCCAGATGTGACTGCGGGCAGCAGTATGATGCCGCCATGAAGATGATTGCCAAGGAGGGCAGGGGGGTTCTGCTGTATATGCGCCAGGAGGGCAGGGGGATTGGCCTGATTAATAAGATTCGGGCGTATGAGCTGCAAGATCATGGCAGGGATACGGTGGATGCCAATCTGGAACTGGGATTTCCCGAGGATGCCAGGGATTACACCATAGGAACCCAGATCTTGGTGGATTTGGGGATCCGGGAACTGCGTCTGATGACCAACAATCCCTTGAAGGTATATGGGCTGTCGGGATACAATCTGGAGATTGTGGAGAGAGTTCCCATTGAGATGAAGCCGGGGGAATACGATTCCTTTTATTTGAAGACGAAGAAGGATCGGATGGGGCATCTTTTGAACAATGTGGATTAGAAATGGCGGTGTTTTTTTGGCAACGCCAATGGCAGGAGACAGGGCGCTGGTGCCTTTGCCTGCATAATAATATATCGGTATGCTGGCAATATCGTGTCTTTGCGCCGCAGGACACGGATTGCTAAGGATATCAGCGTTATTAGTTATGATAGAAAAAGCGGTGCAGAAAAGAGGATGATTATGAGAGTATTAGAAGGAAATGTAGTGGCAGATGGAGCGAAGATTGGCATTGTGGGGGCGAGATTCAATGAATTTATCGTATCTAAGCTGATTAGCGGTGCAAGGGATGGATTGGTACGACATGGGGTCAGTGAGGAGGATATCACGCTGGCCTGGGTTCCCGGAGCCTTTGAGATTCCATTGGTGGCAAAGAAGATGGCACTGTCAGGAAAATATGATGCGGTGATTTGCCTGGGGGCAGTGATCCGGGGGGCTACCAGCCACTATGACTATGTGTGCGCCGAGGTGTCCAAGGGGATTGCGGCAGTGGGCCTGGAGGCAGGGATTCCCGTGATGTTCGGCGTGGTGACCACGGACAATATCGAGCAGGCCATCGAGCGGGCGGGCACCAAGGCAGGAAATAAGGGCTATGACTGTGCGCTGGGAGCCATTGAGATGATCAATCTGGCGAAGCAGCTGGGATGATAGACCTCGATCCCCGCTGCTGAACAACTGGGAATGGTATTGTCTTTTGGTTACTATTCACGGTTGAGCGTGAATAGCAGATAATATCTTATTATCCGTCGAACCTTTGATTTTTGCAGACCATTCAAAATTGTAAAAAAAGTTTTTTGCTACAATATTTTGCACCGCATCCGAAAAGGAAAACCGGACGCGCCGCCAGACAATAAAGTATAAGCTACGCTTATACTTGCGACTTTCGCAAGGGAACTTTGCTTTGCAGGGTTTCGATGGATATGTGCCTCGCAGCATTGTCTGAACAGCATGCACCGTTTCAGTACTTTCCTAAGAGGCACGCTTTCGCTACCGCTCATAACACTGCGATACAAACACCACGGTACGTGGTGCACGAGACAAAAAAGTCTCGAAAGTATCGGCGATTCGCAAATCGGTTGCATGATGTGAGTTCCACGAAGGCAAAGTGAGGCTCTCTGCAAACTCGTTTGCATGAGAGCCGAGCGCGCCCGTGATGAAGAACGAAGTTCTGAATATCGGAGAGGCACATAAATCTTGCATCGAAACCGCAAAGCATATAGTTCCCTGCGAAAGCCGTAATATTGCAAGGAGTGTCCAGTTTTCTTTTGGGATGCTTTCACATACTTCAGCAAAAAACTCTTTATCATATAAAATATGGTCTGCAAAAGCGTAATCCATCGAAGGATAATAAAATATTATCTATTCTCCACGCCGTGAAAAGCAACCATTTGTCAGGGGGATGCGGGGCGTATAGTTAGAAATCGTTTGCGGAATAGTAAAGGGTATGGTAAAATTATCCTAGCGGAAACAATCCTGCCAGGCTTGAAACTGGCAGGGCATCATATGAAATATAAAAAGAAAGGCGGAATGCAGGATGAAGAGAGTTGGATTTTTGACAAGCGGCGGTGACTGCCAGAGTCTGAACGCTACCATGCGGGGCGTTGCCAAGACGTTGTATCAGACTTATGGCGGCGATGTGGAAATCTATGGTATTCTGGAAGGGTATAAGGGACTGATTTACGGGAATTACCGGCTCCTGGAATCCAGGGATTTCTCAGGAATTTTGACAGAGGGTGGCACCATTATCGGGACATCTAGGCAGCCATTCAAGTATATGAGGGATCCGGATGAGAATGGTCTGGACAAGGTGGAGGCAATGAAGTCCAATTACAAGAAGTGGAATTTGGACTGCCTGGTGATTCTGGGGGGCAATGGTACCCACAAGACTGCCAATCTTCTCCGGGAAGAAGGGTGCAATGTGGTGACCCTGCCAAAGACCATTGACAATGATATCTGGGGCACGGATATGACCTTCGGATTCCAGAGCGCAGTGAATATCGCTACCAATGCCATTGACTGCATTCACACCACGGCGGCATCCCATGGCCGGGTATTCATCGTGGAGGTGATGGGTCATAAGGTGGGATGGCTGACCCTCCATGCGGGGATTGCGGGAGGTGCGGACATCATTCTTCTGCCGGAGATTCCCTACGATATTGATTCTGTGGTGGAAGCCCTGGATAAGCGCACGAAGGAGGGCAAGAGATTCTCGATTCTTGCGGTGGCCGAGGGGGCAATCTCCAAGGAGGATGCGGCATTGTCCAAAAAGGAATTGAAGCAGAAGAGGAAGAAGAATCCCTTCCCGTCCATTTCCTATCAGGTGGGGCAGGAAATCCAGGAGCGCACGGGCCAGGAGGTGCGGATTACGGTGCCGGGACATACCCAGCGAGGAGGCGAGCCCAGCCCTTATGACAGGGTGATTTCCAGCCGCTTAGGTGCTGCGGCCGCCCGCCTGATTATCAAGGAACAGTATGGATATATGGTGGGACTGCGTGACGGAGAGGTGGTTCCGGTTCCCTTGGAGGAAGTGGCTGGCAAGCTGAAGGTGGTAGATCCCAAGTCTACGATTATCCAGGAGGCAAAGGGACTGGGCATCTGCTTTGGCGATTGATGCCGGAGGAAGTGGTTTGCTGGCAAAACCTGCAATCCATTGTATCATATCTGAAGATTACTAGGAGGCAAAAGGCATGGCTTATACGGCGTTGTATCGGAAATTCCGTCCGGGGGAGTTTGACGAGGTAAAGGGGCAGGAACATATTGTCACCACCCTGCGGAACCAGATTCAGACAGAGCGCATAGGCCATGCCTATTTGTTCTGCGGAACCAGAGGCACGGGCAAGACTACCATTGCCAAGATTCTGGCAAAGGCGGTGAACTGCATGCACCCGGTGGAGGGGAATCCCTGCAATGAGT
>CATKZA010000280.1 GCA_949841235.1 uncultured Clostridiaceae bacterium | reverse complement strand
TGTTATAGTTTCCGTTATTGAAATTGCCCGTGTGATTTCTGTTATTTCTCATATTGTTTCCATAACCCACATCACGCTGCTTTTCATTGAATCGAGTCATAGCCTTTCTGTTGTATGCGTACCTTTTGTCATCCTCGTTTCCTGCGGATCTCCTATCTCCCATTCTTCTGGGCATATCCTCAGACATCATAGGAGATTCTGCCTTCATCTTTTGCATTCCTGCCTGTCCTTCTACCACTGGCTCTGTCAGATTTTCCTCTGCAAAGCCTTCCACATTATTTTCTGCGTCTGTTCCCTGATTACTGTTTTCCACCGTATCGCGAACTACGTTTAATAGTTCTTGCTTTCTGTAACTTGTCACACTCTTAATTCCTAACTTTTTTGCTGCTAACCGCAACTCTACTAACGATAATCCTTCATAATCTTCAAATTTCAATCGCTATCCCTCCGATAATTTAAATTTTTACTCTGTGGTAAAAGCTAGACATGTTAAATTGCAGATTCACAGAAATCTCTTCAACACAAACCAAACACATCATGAGATTATTTCTTCTATAGAATACGATTTTTTTTCCTATTTGTCAAGCAGAAAAATCTATGATAAAGTAAAAGATGTTAATAAATGTTACTATTCACAGTTAATTCCAGAAAAAAGCCAGCCTCATCGTGCTTGCACGTAAGAGGATGGTTATTTTCCGGAATTAGCGTGCAGGCTGTTCTTTTATTCATAAAATAGACAGAGCTGCATAGCAGCGGTGCTAGACATCCGGCGGATGTCTGTTTAGCACGGACCGAAACGGAGTGTAGATACGATGCCGAAGGCAGCACCATGCGCAAGAATGAAATTTGCCTATCATAAGGAGGAAACACAATGGACAATCAGGAAAAAGCCTTGAAAATGCACCGGGAATGGGGCGGAAAGATAAACACCGCACCTAAATGCCATGTCAACACCAGAGAAGATCTGGCAATCGCATACACCCCCGGCGTAGCGGAGCCCTGCAAGGCGATTGCACAAAATAAAGAGGACGCATATCGTTACACCATCAAGTCAAATACCGTGGCAGTGGTTTCCGATGGAAGTGCCGTGCTGGGCTTAGGAAATATCGGGCCGGAAGCCGCCATGCCGGTAATGGAGGGAAAGGCCGTGCTGTTTAAGGAATTCGGGGATGTGAACGCCTTTCCCATCTGCCTGGATACCCAGGACACGGAAGAGATCATCCAGACGGTCATCCATATCGCCCCCGCCTTCGGGGGCATCAATCTGGAAGACATCTCGGCACCCAGATGCTTCGAGATCGAGGAACGGCTGAAAAAGGCGCTGTCCATCCCCGTATTCCACGATGACCAGCACGGAACTGCCATCGTAGTCCTGGCAGGCATCATCAATGGACTGAAAGTGGTAGGAAAGAAAAAGGAAGACTGCCGGGTAGTGGTAAATGGTGCCGGTTCCGCCGGCGTGGCCATCACAAAGCTCCTGCTCAGATACGGCTTTCCGGACATCGTGATGTGCGACGTCTCCGGCATCCTGTCCAAATCCTCCCACCATCTGAACTGGATGCAGAAAGAAATGATGGAGGTCACCAACCTGGACGGAAAGACAGGCACCTTGGCCGATGCCCTGAAGGGAGCGGATATCTTTGTGGGGGTATCCGCACCAGGCATCGTCACGGAAGAAATGGTGGCAAGCATGAACCGGGACTCCATCCTCTTCGCCATGGCAAATCCGGTGCCGGAAATCATGCCGGATCTGGCAAAGAAGGCCGGAGCCAGAGTTGTGGGAACGGGACGCTCTGACTTTCCCAACCAGGTAAACAATGTAGTAGCATTCCCCGGCATCTTCAAAGGCGCTCTGGAGGGACGGGCCACCCAGATCACGGAAGAGATGAAACTGGCTGCTGCCCTTGCCATCGCCGGGCTGGTGGAGGAGAAGGATTTGAGCGAAGAGAATATCATGCCCGAGGCATTTGACCCCCGGGTGGCAGAGGTGGTAGCCAATGCAGTCAGACAGCACATCCGCTAAGCAAACCCGATGGGGCGAAAAGCCCTACTACTCCCTGGACTACTACTACCGAGAGTTATTCGGGCAGAAGGTTTACAAGATCGCGCTGGATGCGTCCATGACCTGTCCCAACAGGGACGGCACCCTCCATGACCTGGGATGCATTTTTTGCAGCAACGGCGGCTCTGGAGAGTTTGCCACTCCACACCAAGATGACATCTCTACGCAGATAGACCGAGCCATTGCATTTTTACGACAACACGGGAAAAAAACCGGCAATCGGTTCATTGCCTATTTCCAGTCCTTTTCCAATACCTACGGCCCTGTGGAATATCTGGAAAAGATTTTTACTCAGGCATTGGAACATCCAAACATCGCCGGGCTATCCATTGCTACCAGACCAGACTGCTTCACCCCGGAAATCTACGGGCTTCTGGAGAGGCTGCGGGAGAAAAAGCCCCTGTGGATAGAGCTGGGATTGCAGACAATGCATGAAAGCACCGCCCGGTTCATTCGCAGAGGATATCCCCTGGCCACCTTTGATGCCTGTGTCGCCTCTCTGAAACAGCGGAGAATCCCCGTGGTCGCCCACATCATCCTGGGACTGCCTGGCGAGGGGGCGAAGGAGGCACTGGCCACCATCGAACATTTAAATCGACTGGCAATAAATGGTGTGAAAATCCAACTATTGCATATTTTAAAGGGAACAGATTTGGCAAAAATCACTCCTCCCTGCCCCGTCCTCTCTCTGGAAGAGTATACCGACCTCTTGCTTCAATGCATTGGCCACCTCTCCCCAAAGATTGTCATTCATCGGCTTACAGGGGACGGACCGAGGAAACTGTTGATCGCTCCCCGCTGGAGCCTTGACAAGCGGCATGTGCTAAACTACATTTCCCGCAGCATGAAAGAGCAGCAAATTTATCAAGGAAAGTATTATGACAACAGAAACATTAAAACTATATAAATTGATCATCTTATACTTTTTAAGTCTGGCAAAGCAGGACATTACCAATGCCATCCTGTCAGACTTTATTTTGAAGCACGGCTATACGGATTATTTCTCCATCCAAGAGACCTTGAACGCCCTCACGGAAGACGAGATGATCCAGGCAAACCAGACCCATACCACCTCCTACTACACCATTACCCCCAAGGGACAGGAAATCCTGGATGATTGCCAGGCACATCTGCCCTATGGTACCAAATTAGAAATCCGGCAGTATCTAAAAGAGAGAAAGATTGAAATTTTGGAAAGCACTTCCGTCCGCACGGACTATTCCAGAATCTCCCCCTTTGAATATCTGGTCAAGGGTACGGTCATGGAGCGGGGCAGCGTGCTGTTCGAGACATCCATCAGCGTCCCCGCAGAGGAGATGGCCGTGGAAATGTGCCGCAATTTCAAAAAGAAAAATGAGGAAATCTTCAG
>CATKZA010000279.1 GCA_949841235.1 uncultured Clostridiaceae bacterium | reverse complement strand
TGAACAGGAAGGATGCCTCTCATCAGAAAATAGAAGATTGTACTCATGGCAAAATATTTGCACAGATGAATCGGCTGGTGGACAAGAAAAATAAGCCTGTCTATGAACATAATGGAATACAGATGCAGATGACGGATCATATTGCCGGGGAGGGGACTTTTTATTGCATCCTTGCAGCCTGGTGTAAGGATGGAGAGAAGAAACAGGTCTGCCAGAAGGGGATGAATCATATTCGGAAATCAGAGGAAGAGGGTATCATTTCTTTTGGAGATAACGTGGGTACCGGGATGCATTCTGTCTATTACGAAGATGGAATTACCTATATTCTGTATTATCTGAATGATAATAATGAACCGAGAAATAAAGAGGAATTTCTTAGTTTTTTTATCACGTATTCTAAAAATGGAGGGACTGTCCAAGATGCTTTGCTGGCAGAAATTCCCATTGCTGCATGGCAATATTCAAAGGAAAAAGGAACCCTTTTGCGGAGGGAAAAAGAATACACGGTGTATCGCCAAAAGGATGGAAGTTATCTGGTACTGTGGGGAATGATGAGCATGCATCTGACACAGACAGGAATACAGATTAGATATCCGGATGAAAGATGTGATGAGACGGAGAAAGAATTTTTCTGGAAGAAAAAAATAGAAAAGCGGGAAATAGAAATATCCTTAAAAAGTTGCAAAAATAAAATCCAAGGAGATTGGGGTTCAATGCATAGACAAAGTGATGGGCAAGGAAATCCTATATTGCAACGAAACGTATGGACATCGGATACCTTGATTCCCTTGGGAGAGGTGGAGAGTTTGTTTATTGATGGGGAAGAGATGCGAATACAAGATTCTGTAAATGAGAAAATGGAATCATGAACTGTACAGTGACATTAGAGATATATGTGATGAAATTGAGTTGGCAGATGAAATAAAAAACATGATAGGCTAAGAACAATGCGAGTGCTGGTGAAAAAGGGATAAATTTGTCGAAATAACAACTTTCACTGGATGTATACACCTCTTTATGTTAAAATAGTATTGGAACAATAATTAACATGGAAGAGGTGTTTTTTTCGTGGGAAAATGTATGACCGAGCTGGTGGATCAGTTGGCGGTCTCGGGCAATCTTGCCGGGGAAGCTTTTGGAGAATTGCTGCGATATCGGAATGGGGAGACGATGGAGTATTTGTTTGAGCAAGCCAGGGCTACGAGGCAGCAGGTGAAGAAGGATGTGCTTCAGATCTGGGGAAGGATTCCCATTAGCAACTACTGCAAGAATAACTGCAAGATGTGCGGGATGCGGCGGGATAACCAGTTTGTGAAGAGATACCGGATGGATACACAGGGGATTATAGAGTGTTGCGAATATTTTGCCGGAAATGGCGTGCAGACATTTCTTTTGGAGAGCGGGGAGGATGTGTATTTCACGGAGGCATACATGTCTGAGGTCTTGACAGAACTGAAACGGCATTTTCCCAAAGGACAAATCATTCTCTCTCTGGGAGAGAAGAACCAGGATTTCTACAGGAAGATGAAGAGGATCGGGGCATATGGGGCATTGCTTCACCATGGCACTGCCAATCCCATGCATTTTAAGAAGATATTTCCTGCGAACATGTCCCCGCTGCTTAAGAAACAGGGCCTTTGGCAGTTAAAAGAATTGGGATACCATGCAGGAAGCGGATTTTTGGTGGGAATGCCCTATCAGACCATCGAACATGTGCTGGAGGACATGTGGCTCTTGAAGGATTTTGAGGCATCCATTGTGGATGTGGGAGCCTATATCCCTACCCCCAGGACGCCTCTGGAGAATCAGCGGAGCGGCAATGGGGAGATGACGCTGTAGATCCTGGCGGCCTTGCGGCTGATGCTGCCGAATGCCATGATTCTTGCCAGCCCGACGCTGGACTGCGTATTGAAGGATGGGAGGATACGTTGCTTTGATGCCGGAGCGGATGTGCTTCTGATAGATTTGCCGGACGAGGAGCTTCTCAACCGATACGGGGCATATCAGAGAAAGAACGGAAGGCTATACCTGCCGGGAGACAATATGGAGAAATTGACGGGACAATTAAAAGAAAGGGGGCTTTTTCAGTAATGTGATAAGAATTTCTAAATTGCTCACGCCAGTGGGCGTTTCGTCAAGGAACTGCAAGCAGTTCCTTTGAAATTCTAAGTATCACATAGGAAGAACGCAAAACCTGCGTTCTTCGTTTATGGATTGCTTGTGCTACCTATGGTGGCACTGCTGCCTGTGGCGGCATATATGAAAAATTGAAAAGGAGAATACCGTGGATATTAGAATACTTATCTGGGATACCGATGTAGTGTGGACGGAGGCATTTAAGAAAGTATTAGGGTCGGGTAATATGGATTGCCATGAAGTGGATACGCTGGAGGAGTATAAAAGACTGGCGTATACTAGCAGATATTCAGCCTGCGTGCTAGGGATGGGAACGTTAAAGGAACGGGTAGCGGAGTCCGTGAGCGAGGAAAATCATGCGGAATTTTGGGAGAATGTTTGGATGAGGCTCAATAATTTCTGCTGGCTGAGTCCCGTGCCTGTGATATTGATGACGGAGAAGCAGGATGACGAGGAGGAAATTAAGGCCTTGCGCAATGGGGTGTCGGATTACATTGCAAAGGAGAGGCATTCCGGGGTATGCCTGGCCAGGATCCAGACGCTGATTAAGATCTGGGATTCCCCTGCCAGCAGGAACGAGCCGTTTACATTGGACAAGACGGGGCATCAGCTGATCGTGGGAGACCGCAGGATTCCCCTGACGAGCCGGGAGTATGGCGTGCTCTCTTATCTCTATGCGAATTTTAACCGGGCCGTGAACCGGGAAACGCTTCTAGAGCAAGTGTGGAATTTTAGCGGAAGGGAAAATAAGAGAGTGGTGGATACCGTTGTCAAGCAGTTGCGAGGCAAACTGACCACCACTCCCTATGAAATCCGCTCCGTATACAAGTTGGGATACCAGTTACAGAAGAAATAAGGTGAACAATAACTATAAAGTGCAATTCCCCACCGTCCGAGGAAATGGAAGAACATCCCTGATGTTTTCCATGCCGGTGAGGTACATGACGCAGCGCTCGAAGCCCAGGCCAAAGCCGGCGTGGGCTGCGCTGCCATATTTTCTCAAATCCAGATAAAATCCATAGTCATCCGGGTTCAGCCCGGATTCTTTCATGCGCAGCAGCAGTGTGTCATAATCGTCTTCCCTTTGGCTGCCGCCAATGATCTCGCCGATGCCCGGCACCAGGCAATCCATGGCTGCCACAGTCTTTCCGTCAGGATTCAGCTTCATATAGAATGCCTTGATCTCCTTTGTGTAGTCCGTGACGAATACCGGACGCTTAAAAAGTTTTTCTGTCAGGTATCTCTCATGTTCTGTTTGCAGATCGCTTCCCCAGGATACCGGGTATTGGAAGTCGCCGTTATGCCTTTCCAGCAATTC
>CATKZA010000278.1 GCA_949841235.1 uncultured Clostridiaceae bacterium | reverse complement strand
AGCACCCGCTGTTGCATGTATTCTGAGTATACGGGAATCAGGTCTCCTCCGCTGAATGGATCTTCTCTCTGGAGGCCCAGCCATTGCTCCAAAGCGGTCTGACTGCATTTTTCCAGCTGCAGGGTTCCCCGCAGACGGCGGACATGCTTTAGCAGGTCAATGGAAAGGGAATCCTCCCGATCCTCCAGAATCCTCTGATTATGGGGGCTGAGGGTGATGGCGTGGCGCTGGCATTTTTGTAGGATGTATGGGATGTCGAAGGTTCTTCCATTAAAGTGGTACAGGTATTGGAATCCATCCAGAAATGCCAAGAAGGCCAGAAGGATTTCTTTCTCGCTGCGGTAATCGTTGGCGAACCATTGGATGATTTCCCATTTCCCGGTGGTGCCGTCATAGTACATACCCCCGATGAGGTAGAGGGAGGATGCCTTGGGGGACAGACCGGTGGTCTCGATGTCGAAAAAGGCGATTTCTTCCGGTTTCTGGGGGAAGGCGTAGGGAAATTCTGGGGGATTTGCAGTGCTTTTGATGGTCTTCATGGATGGTTCCTTTCTGTAACATGGTTTTTGTGCGAATCGTAATCGTGAATAGTCATATTGTAACATAATTTTGGCATTGTTGCGTGGCAATTTGAAAATGTGCTATAATATAAAATTAGAGATGTTGACTTGGGGAGGACTAAGATGGAAAGAAGATTTCATTCAGGAATTGTCCACGAAAAATGGGAAAAAATAAATAAGAATCGAAGCATTGAAAAATATCTTGCGGGGGGGCATAAGGAGAAGCGTTATCTGAAGGGGCTGAAAGGGAGGATGCAGAATCATTTGGAGGGTACGTTGCGGGTGGTTTCTACTGCCCTCATCGTCATGATCCAATTTGGCCTGGTATTGTATCTGCCCTTTGTATTGCAGAGCCTGACGGTGTATTTCTATTTTATTTTGGAATTATGCTCCATTATAGCCATCGTCACATTGGTGAATAAGAACCAGAGCCCCTCTTTTCGGATTGCCTGGATATCCATCGTGCTTCTGCTTCCGATGTCGGGCTTTGTGCTGTATTACCTCTGGGGGAGAGAGGGCGGAAAGAAGCGGGCATTGGATCAGCATATCCTCCGGCAGATTGCCTACGGAAGAAAATTTTTGAACCAGGATGAGGAAGTGTATGAAGAATATGTGGAGGACCATCCCGTGGCGGGGCGCATGGTGAAGTATATGGTAAACGAGGGCTTTCCCCTCACGTCGGGAAATGGGGTGAAGTATTACCCCATGGGGGAGGATGCCTTTGAAGATATTTTCCGAGCCTTGGAGGGTGCGAGGAAATTCATATTTATTGATTTTTTTATTGTGGCAGAAGGCGCACTGTGGGATAAGGTTCATGAGATTTTGAAGAGGAAGGCAGAGCAGGGGGTGGAGGTGAAATTCCTCTATGATGACTTCGGGGCCGCCATCCGCACCAGGAAGTATTTCAAGCAGATTCTGGAGCATGAGGGCATGGAGGTGAGGATATTCAATCCCATCCATAAATATACCGGGGAATTGTATATGAATTACCGCTCCCATCAGAAAATCGTGGTGGTGGATGGGAAGATTGGCTTTACCGGGGGATTTAACTTGGCAGATGAGTATGCCAACCTCATTGAGCGCTTCGGGGTGTGGAAGGATACCGGCGTGTGCTTGATCGGGAAGGCCGTGTGGGATCTGACGGTGGTGTTCTTGCAGATGTGGGAGGCCTGCGGGGACGAGAGGGAACATATTGACTACTTGAAATATAAAAAAAGGGGCAAGGAACTGGGGGATACCTATTGCCAGGTGATATCTGACGGGCCTGCCCACAATCCCAAGAATGTGATTGAAAATATTTACAACCAGATGATTACTTTCTCGGATGAATATTTGTATATTACCACCCCTTACCTGGTGCTGGAGGATTATATGCAGCAGAGCCTGATTGAGGCGGCTCACAGGGGGGTGGACGTGCGGATTGTCACGCCGAATATTCCTGATAAAAAATATGCCAAATTGCTGACCAATTACAATTATGGGATACTGCTTCGGGAGGGCGTGCGGATTTATGAATATACCCCCGGATTTATCCATGCCAAGCAAATCTTGACGGAGAATGCGGCGATTGTGGGGACGATTAACATGGATTACCGCAGTTTCTATCTTCACTATGAGAATGGCGTGTGGATGTCGGGAGAGAGCATCCAGCGCAGCATTCGGAAGGATTTCAAGAAAATCTTTCAGGAGAGTCGGGAAGTTTCTTACGAGGAGTGGCAGAATCGTCCCAGACTTTGGAAGATGATTCAGCCGATTTTGAATCTGTTTTCCACATTATTTTAGCATCCGGTTTGGGTGGGGCATTTGCCGGCCACCGCAGGATGGGATTGGTTCAGTAGGATGATATGTGATGGAATTGTAGCTGGGAGGAGGAGCGACCATGCTTTATACGAATGTGTGCAAGCACTGCCATAAGGTGTTTCGATCGAAGATTCAGACAATGTGCTGCAAAGATTGCCGGGGGGAGGATGAGAATAAATTGGATGACATTGTCCAATATCTGAAAAAGTATCCCAACAGCAATGCTTTGCAGATCTCGGAGGAACTGGGCATTCATCCCTATGTGATCATCAAGTACATGGAGGAGGGATGGTTGGGGGAGTCCAACGGAACGTTCAGCAAATTGGAGGAGTGAAAAGCGATGATTCGATATTTGAAGGGAATACTGGCGGAGGCGGGAGAGACGGAGATTGTAGTGGAAGTGCAGGGGATTGGCTATGCGGTGAATGTGCCGGTCTCCATGATGGAGCAGCTGCCGGCTCTGGGAGAGGAAATCAAGCTATATACATACTTTTCCGTGCGGGAGGATGCTATGCAGCTTTTTGGCTTCCTGAATCGGGAGGATTTGCAAATGTACCGGCTGCTCATTTCCGTGAATGGAATAGGGCCGAAGGCGGGGCTGGGCATGATGGGAACCTTGACGGGAGAGGATATTCGCTATGCCGTGATGTCGGAGGATGCCAAGACCATTGCCAAGGCGCCGGGAATCGGACCGAAAACTGCCAAGAAAGTGATTTTGGAATTGAAGGATAAGATAGATCTGGAAGAAATGGTGGCTGATGCCGTGGGGCAGGATTCTCTGAGAACTGCCGGGGCATCCGACAAGGCTGGCGCAGGAAGTCAGGCGGTGGTGCAGGATGCCATCGAGGCGCTGGTGGTGCTGGGCTATCCCAAGACGGATGCGGCCAGGGCAGTGCGGGGCGTGGAACTGGCAGAGGATATGACGGTGGAGGAACTGTTGAAGAAGAGTTTGAAGAACCTGTGAAGGTGATAAGGGCATGCGGGAAAGGAACTTGAGGAACCTGTGAAGGTGATGGGGGAATGCTGGAAAGGAGCTTGAAGAACCTGTGAAGGTGATAAGGGCATGCGGGAAAGGAACTTGAGGAACCTGTGAAGGTG
>CATKZA010000277.1 GCA_949841235.1 uncultured Clostridiaceae bacterium | reverse complement strand
TGATTACCAATGCGGATGATATCGAGAGCATTTACCAAGCCGGAGAAGGGCGGCTGACCCTGCGGGCCAGGACAGAGATTGAAAACAGCGACAATGGAAGGAAAAATATCGTCATTACGGAAATCCCCTACACGATAGCGGGAAATAAATCCAAGCTTCTGGAAAATCTCATCTCTCTGATGAAGGATAAAGTCTTTGATGAGATTTATGACGTGCGGGACGAGTCTTCCAAGGAGGGCATCCGACTGATCGTGGAGGTCAAGAAGGATCGGAATATCGAAAATCTCCTGAACGGCCTGTACAAAAAGACAGCCATGGAGGATACCTATGGCGTGAACATGCTGGCAGTGAAGGATAAGCAGCCCATCACCTTCAATCTCAAGCGGATGATTCAGGAGTTCGTACTCTTCCAAGAGGAACTTTACACCAAGGAATACCGCCATCTCCTGACGAAAGCCACGGATCGGCTGGAAATCGTAGACGGCCTAATCAAGGCCACGGATGTGATTGATTTGATTATCGAAATCCTTCGGGGCAGCCAGTCAATCAAGCAGGCCAAGGGGTGCCTGATTCACGGCAATACGGAAGATATCCAGTTCAAAAGCAAGAAGTCCCAGCGGGAAGCCGCTTCCCTAGACTTTACGGAACGCCAGGCGGAAGCCATCCTCTCCATGCCCCTGAGCAAGCTGATTGGTCTAGAACTGCTGAAACTTCATCAGGACAGCGACACCCTCCACGGCAATATTGCCGAATACGAAAAAATTCTGGGAGACGTGGGAGAACTTCACAAAGTAATTATCACCAGGCTCAGAAGTTACAAAAAGAAATTCGCCCATCCCAGAAGAACGGAGCTGGCAAATCTCTCCCAGGAAAAATATGTGGAGGAGGTCAAGGAAGAGGACTTATACATCCTCATTGACCGATTTGGCTATGTGAAATCCGTAGATACCTCCAGCTATTCCCGCATCTCCCCGGAGAGCCTCCAGGAATACAGCCACATCGTACCCCTGAAAAATACGGACAAACTCTGCGTCTTCACCGAGGAGGGAAACATGCACCAAGTCAAGGCTATGAATATCCCCAAAGGGCGCAGCAGGGACAAGGGCGTGCTGATCCAGACCCTGTGCAAATTGGAAAATGAGACTGTGATTTTCTATACCTCCATGGAAAACCTCATGGAGACCCAGCTGTTCTTCACCACCAGAAAGGGATACGTGAAACAGGTGTCCGGCGTACTCTTCGAGACCAACCGCTCCGTCATCGCCTCCACCAAGCTGGAGGCGACAGACGGCGTGGCATCCATCATTCCCCTCACTGTGGAGGATGTAATCGCAGAGGACAGAAAGGTGATATTGATTACGAAAAACGGACTTTCCCTAGGCTTCCCATTGCAGGAGGTGGGAGAATTGAAGAAGACCAGCCGGGGCGTGAAGGGCATCACATTGGACGGGGACGACCAAGTAGCATTCGCCGGGATCGTGACCCCTGACACGGAGGAAGTGGTATTCGAGCAGAAGACATATTATCCCAAGAAAATTCGCAACCGCAAGCGGGGCGCAAAGGGACAGAAGGCGAATATTTCCCAATGATGCCCGTATAGGCATATTTTGAGCATTCATCACATTACAATTTTGAGCAATTCCTAAAAAAGGGACCGCAAAATATCTAAAAGATAATATAATTATCTTTGGATATTAGCGCGTTCCCAATGGCATTGCGTTACGTTATGAGCAATTTCCTATACAGTAAAAAAGAGGGCTGTCACTTCACGAATTGTATTCGTGAAAGCGACAGCCCTCGCTGCATCATAACTAATCCTCTGTACTTCCCGCCTCTGTCTCCTGAACTGTCTCTTCCTTTTTCTCCGCCGCTGCCTCCTCTGCCTGATCCCCATCAAAGTCCAGCGTCACGTAATCCCTGTCATCCTCTTCCTCATCATCCTCGAACACGTCATCGAAATCATCGTCATCAAAGTCCTCGAATTCGTCCTTCTTTTTCTTATCCAAGAAGTAAAAGACACCTGCCACGCCGCCCACAACGGCTCCTACGCCCAAAACAAACTTTAATAATTTCTTCATCTCTAATCCTCCATTTTATTCTTTCACACCTGCAGTCATGCCGCTTCGCAGCACAAACAATCCATGAAAGAAGAATTTGCTGAAGAACTTTAGTTCTTTACAAATTCTTCATAGGTTTGACTTAGTTTCACTTAAGCGGCGTTTTTTGCCGTATTAGTGAAACTTCAAACCTTTCACATTTCCAGACATGCCGCCACAGGCGGCGCAAGGCATTCATAAATGAAGAACGCTGCCTTTGCGTTCTTTATATCGTGGTCAACTTCCTGGTAATATGGAACAGGTATGGATCCAAGCCCTTCTCCATGGCAAGGGCTTCCTGAATGTCAAAGTCCACGAACTCGCCATGCCGGTATCCCACGACACGATTGCTCTTGCCCTCGCAGAGAAGCTCTACCGCCTTCGTTCCCATGGCAGAGGAATATACTCGATCCTTGCAAGTAGGGTTGCCGCCTCTCTGGATGTGTCCAAGGATCGTAGCCCTGGTCTCCACCCCTGTAGCAATCTCAATCACCTTCGCCATCTCGTTGGAATTTCCCACGCCCTCCGCATTCACGATGATATGATTCTTCTTCCCCATGCGGCGGCGATCCTGAATCTTCGTGATGATGCGCTGGATATCCCCCTTGTATTCCTCCACGGTAAGGATATACTCGGAGCCGCTGGCAATTCCGGTCCAGAGGGCGATATGCCCCGCCGTGCGCCCCATCACCTCCACGATGCTGCACCGCTCGTGGGATTCCGAGGTATCCCTCAGCTTGTCAATGGCCTCCATGGCCGTATTGATTGCCGTGTCAAATCCTATAGTATATTCCGTACAGGCAACGTCCAAATCAATGGTTCCCGGCACGCCGATGGTATTGATGCCCTGTTCCGCCAGCTTGCTGGCACCATTAAAGGATCCGTCACCGCCGATGACGACCACGCCGTCAATCCCATGCTTCCGGCAGATTTCCGCACCCTTCTTCTGATACTCCAGCTCTCTGAACCGATGGCATCTCGCCGTGTAAAGTATGGTGCCTCCCGTCTGGATAATGTTTGACACCGCAAGATTATCCAAATCAATAATATCTTCATCCAGCAGTCCGGCAAACCCACAGCGTATCCCCTTAACTTTCAGCCCGTTGGAAATCCCTGTGCGGACAACTGCGCGGATGGCCGCATTCATGCCAGGGGCATCTCCGCCACTTGTCAAAACGCCAATGGTCTTCATCTTGTCACTCATCCTTTTGCCTCCTTCTTTTGCAACGTATTGCTGCGCTTTGCAGCAACAGTGTATTACTATAGCGAACGAGAAAAATTTTTGTTTTTGGCGTTCGCTGCGCCGATTTTTGCTGCGTGCAAACGCAGATGTTTCCTTACAAAAATCGTGCGCATCCCCCGGAGTA
>CATKZA010000276.1 GCA_949841235.1 uncultured Clostridiaceae bacterium | reverse complement strand
AATTAGTCGTCAATGGTTTGCTCTCTTTGGATATCGCCCTTTCTCAAACTGGCCTTTCCGAAGAAGACTTCATCCAACAGGCTATTCTGCTTAACGTCCCTATCAAGCGATAGTTTCAAGCATGGAAATGAGTCTATTTTTGAAATGCCAACCTGCCTCTTCTGATTATTATACAAACTAGAAGAGGCAATCCTTTTTTAATCACAGTCAGTTCCACGATGTAATAATATCACACCCCGCAAGTATGGCTGCTGCAATATGCTGGCAGTCATCATATGATCATCGGCATCTTGCCTTTTTAGTTCGCCTTCAAAATATTCCTGGCATTCTCCACCCGATCCAGACTGGGAGGCGCAATTCCCTCCAAGGGATACTTCATCCCCAAATTCTCCCACTTAAACACGCCCAGCGTATGATAGGGAAGCACCTCCACCTTCTCTACCGTCCTTAAAGTACCGATAAAACCCGCCAATTCATGGAGATGCTCGTCAGAATCCGTCCTCTCCGGCACCAGCACATGGCGAATCCACATAGGTTGTCCCAACTCAGCCATCTCCCTAGCCATCTCCCGGATATTCTCCCCAGACTGTCCCGTGAGACGGAGATGCTCTTCCTCATCCATATGCTTGATGTCAAGCATCACCAGATCCGTGACTTCCATCAGCTTCTTCCACTTAGAATAGAACGGCTCCTCCTTGGTAAAAGGATTCCCGCTGGTATCCAGAGTGGTGTGGATTCCCCTTTCCCTGGCAAGCGTGAATAATTCCAAGAGAAAGTCTATCTGTAGCAATGGCTCGCCCCCGCTGACAGTAATGCCGCCCTCCTCCCCCCAGTAGGAGCGGTATCTCCATGCCTTCTCAATTAGATCCGCAGCCCGATAAGGCGTGCCAGCCCCCTTCTTCCATGTATCCGGGTTATGGCAGAACTGGCACCGCATGTCGCACCCGCTGAGGAAAATCACATACCGCACCCCCGGTCCATCCGCAGAGCCAAAACTCTCCAGCGAATGCACATATCCCAAGATCTCTTCCATTTTTCCCTCCTTTTTGCACTTTGCAAATGCCTCTTTACTGGTTCCGAAATCTGCACTTGTTTACTGATATTCAGGAGATAAATCCCAAATCATTGTAAAATCCATTTATCAGGATATTTTCTTATGGTCAAATATTTCAATGGTTCTTCTGTTGCATTAGTATCCTCCGGATGGAGTGCTTTTATCCGCCTACCTTCCGATTGTGTTTATGGTCGCATTTTATCATGTGACAAAGATGTTTTCATGCATCATTGGACTTTTCCGCCCATAGCATCCATCTAAACTTTATCAAAAAACCATAATGTATTCCCTCCATCAAAATTTTCCATTTTTAATCCCGTCATTCTTCTGTATATAACAATCTATTTCGCATATGGAGAAACCATGGCAATATAAGAAATCAAATTATATCCACAATGTGCCAGCATACAGCAAAATATAGAATTTGTCTTTATGTAGAGCAACCCCAAAACAACACCACAGATAAACGCCGACAGAGTTTGCACCATATTAAAGTGCAAAATTGCAAAGAGCGCTGCTGAAATTAACAATGCAATTATTCTCGCACTTTCCTGCATTTGCTCATATTCATGATGCTCACCCAAAATCCAGTACGCATCAAATAATTAAAGCCAAACATCAAAAAACAATCCCGGAAATGCCCATTTCATCAGCATTTCCGGGATTTTATCCGTCGCCCGAACTCTATAAGCTCTCATGGCAGGTTCTGGAAATCACATCCATCTGCTGTTCTCTTGTCAGATTAATGAATTTCACCGCATACCCTGACACGCGAATAGTAAAGTTCGCATACTCTTCCTTCTCGGGATGCTCCATGGCATCTATCAGCTTTTCTTTGCCAAATACATTCACATTCAGATGATGAGCTCCCTGGTCGAAATATCCATCCAGTACCTGCACCAAATTCTTTATCCTCTCCTCCGGCGTATTGCCCAATGCCCCGGGATTGATGGTCTGGGTGTTGGAAATGCCGTCCAGCGCCTCCTCATAGGGCAGTTTTGCCACGGAATTGAGGGATGCCAGCAAGCCATTGCTCTCCGCACCGTAGGAAGGATTTGCCCCCGGTGCCAGCGGCTCGCCCGCCTTTCTGCCATCTGGCAGGGAGCCGGTCGCCTTGCCGTAAACCACATTAGAGGTAATGGTAAGGATGGAAGTGGTGGGTTCGGAATCCCTGTAGGTATGGCAGTTCCGAAGCTTCGTCATGAAAGTGCGCAGAAGCCACACTGCCACGTCATCCGCCCTCTCGTCATCATTGCCGTATTTCGGGAAATCCCCCTCGGTCTCATAATCCACTGCCAAGCCATTCTCATCACGGATCACCTTCACCTTGGCATATTTAATGGCGCAGAGGGAATCCACCACATGGGAAAATCCTGCGATTCCCGTGGCAAAAGTCCGCCGCACGTCCGTGTCAATCAATGCCATCTGGGAAGCCTCATAGTAATATTTATCATGCATATAGTGAATCATATTCAGGGTTTCCACATAGGTCTGGGCAAGCCAGGTCATCATTGTCTCGTATTTATCCATGACCTCCTCATAATCCAGATATTCGGAAGTAATGGGACGATAGGCCGGCCCCACCTGCTCCTTGGTCTTTTCATCCACGCCTCCATTGATGGCATAGAGCAGGCACTTGGCTAAGTTCGCCCTGGCACCGAAGAACTGGATTTCCTTCCCCGTCTCCGTAGCGGATACGCAGCAGCACACGGAGTAGTCGTCCCCCCATACCGGGCGCATCACATCATCATTCTCATACTGCACGGAACTGGTCTCAATGGAAATATGAGAGGCATATTTCCTGAAATTCTCCGGCAGGCGGGAGGAATACAGCACCGTCAGATTCGGCTCCGGGGACGGTCCCATATTCTCCAAGGTGTGCAGGAAGCGATAGCAGGTCTTGGTCACCTGATGGCGGCCGTCCATGCCGATGCCGGCCACATCCAGGGTAGCCCAGACCGGATCCCCGGAGAAGAGCTGATTATAGGACTCGACGCGGGCAAACTTCACCATGCGGAATTTCATGGTCATATGATCCACCAGTTCCTGCGCCTCCTTCTCCGTCAACGTGCCATTCGCCAGATCCCTCTCAATATAAATATCCAGGAAGGTAGATACCCGCCCCACGCTCATGGCTGCTCCATTCTGGGTCTTGACAGCAGCAAGATAGGCAAAATACAGCCACTGGAATGCCTCCTTGGCATTCTCGGCGGGCTGGGAAATGTCATAGCCATATGCGGCGGCCATCTCCTTCATCCCCTTCAGGCTCTTAATCTGCTGTGCCAGTTCCTCTCTGGCACGATAGTCTTTGCTCCTCATGGCACGGCGTTCCGTGCCCACGAAATCCTTTTCCTTCTCCTCGATCAGGCAGTCAATGCCGTACAGAGCCACCCGCCTGTAGTCCCCCACGATGCGACCTC
>CATKZA010000275.1 GCA_949841235.1 uncultured Clostridiaceae bacterium | reverse complement strand
TCCTCCGTCACCCGGTAATACTCCGTATGCATATGGTGCTTGGCCACATCCTCCACCTTCACCGGGCGGAAGGTCCCTAATCCCACATGGAGCGTCACTCTGGCAATCCTGACCCCCATTTCTTCAATCTCCCGAAGCAATTCCTCGGTAAAGTGAAGCCCTGCCGTGGGAGCCGCCGCAGAACCCTCATACTTGGCATAGACTGTCTGATAACGATCCCGCTCCTTTAATTTGTGGGTAATATAGGGAGGCAGGGGCATCTCCCCCAAGGCATCCAGAATTTCCTCAAAAATCCCCTCATAGGAAAAGCGGATCAGGCGGTTTCCCTCCTCCACCACATCCAGCACTTCCCCGCGAAGCATGCCCTCTCCAAAACTGAGCCGCATCCCAGGCCTGGCCTTCTTCCCCGGCCTGACCAGCGTCTCCCACACAAATTCCGAATGCCGCTTCAGAAGAAGTACCTCCACCTTCCCCCCGGTGTCCTCCCGAACCCCCAGAAGTCTGGCGGGAATCACCTTAGTATCATTCAGCACCAGCAAATCCCCCGGCCTCAGATATTCCCCGATCTGATGAAAACTGCTGTGCCTCAGTTCCCCCGTTCTCTTATCCAGAAGAAGGAGTTTGGAAGAATCCCGCCTCTCCAGAGGATCCTGGGCAATCAACTCCTCCGGCAAATCATATGCAAAATCCGATGTCTTCATTCCCTCTCTCCTTATCATGCCGCCGACATCAACAATCCACAAAACGAAGAACGCTGCTTTTGCGTTCTTCTTAAAAATGACTTAGATTTACTTAGGCGGCGTCTTGTGCCGCCTTAGTGAATCTTCATTTTTTTCTTTCCAGGTCCTCTCGCTGATAATATACCGGGGCCGTCCCTTGGTCTCCATATAGACCTTTCCGATATACTCTCCAATCACTCCCAGGCAGATCAACTGGATACCGCTGAAAAAGCAGATGACGCAGATAATGCTGCTCCACCCGGATACCGTGCTTCCCGCCAAAGCGCTGACAATCGCCCAGAGAATGCCGATAAAGCTCACGATAGATACCAGAAATCCAAAGGAGGTAATCATGCGGATGGGCTTGATGGACAGGCTGGTGATGCCATCCAAAGCCAATCCAAGCATCTTCTTCAGAGGATAATGGCTCTCCCCCTCCATCCGCTCCGCCCGGGCATAGTAGACGCTGGTACTTTTAAAGCCCACCAGGGGAAACATGCCCCGCAGGAATAGATTCACCTCGTGGAAATTGGCAAATTCCTTCAAGACCCGGCTGGACACCAAGCGGTAATCTGCATGGTTATACACCACCTCCGCCCCCATCCAGTTCAGGAATTTATAAAACCCCTCCGCCGTAAAACGCTTGAAAAAAGTATCCGTTTCCCGGCTATTACGCACGCCATACACCACCTCGCAGCCATCCAGATAGGCATCCACCATCTCATTCATGGCATTGATATCATCCTGTCCGTCACAGTCAATGGATATGGTAATGTCGCACACATCCTTTGCCTCCATCAGCCCGGCAAGCACCGCATTCTGATGCCCCCGGTTCCTGCTCTGGGTTATTCCCAGATAATGCTCATCCTCCTTCGCAAGGCCGCAGATAATGTTCCAGGTGTCATCCTTGGAGCCATCGTTCACGAAGAGAATCCTGCTCTGATCGTCAATCTTTCCCTGAGAGACCAATTCCTTGATCTGATCCAGAAACATACCGCTGGTGATTGGCAGCACCTTCTCCTCATTATAACACGGAATCACCATATAAAGTATGGGACATGCATCCTTCCTCATCTCTGTACTTCCCCTCTCTTTCATAAAAAACTAATAGGCCACTTTCAGTGGCACGATTGCCATTCAGCCCGCTATTTCTTCACAAAGACCAGAAACTTGCTGAACACGTAGTTAAGTGCAACCACGATAAACTGGGTGACGATCTTCGCCGCCATCTCTCCCATGCCGGCCACCACCAGCCAATGCACGCCTCCCACCTCGATCACCAAGGTGAGCAATCTGGCGCCAAAGAACTTGCCCAGCTCCATCAAATGCTCTCCGATCCCCTTTGCCTGAGAATGGAATACAAAGGCGGAATTGGTGGCAAAGGCAAACAAAATAGACAGCACCACGGAAATGGTATTGGAAATGTCCCTAGGTATGGGCGTAAACTTCCGCAACAGATAAAATATCACAATATTCACCAGCGTGGTCAGCCCGCCGAAAAAGATATACCGCACCACGTCATTGTGATACAATTCATTGATCCATTTCTTCATCATTCTTCCCCTTTCCAGTCATAATGCCCTCCAACACAAACAATCCATGAAAGAAGTAACGCTGCATCAATCAAGAATTTGCTTTGCAAATTCTTGCAAGGGAACGCGCCAATATCCAAAGATATTACATATCTTTTGGATATTTTGCGTTCCCTTTTTATACCTCCCAGACCATGATTGTCTTTCCAATGCTCTTATAGATATCCATCTCAAAAGCCTTGTTCATATCCTCGATGGAGTGAACCTGCACCCGGGCTCCCACAATATTGCTGAGATACCGCACCACCTTGGGATGCTCCCGGTAGATTTCCACCGTCTTTAGGAAATCCTCCCTGCCGCTGCGGCTGCTTCCGTAAAAGCGCAGACCCTTCTCCAGCACCATCCTGGTATTGATGGGCACGGGATACTCCGATACCCCCATCAGGGACAGCGTGCCCTCCGGCTGGACATGGTCAATCATCTGGTCTATGGCCTTCTGGGATGCCTGTCCCCCCACGCACTCAAAGGCGTGATCCACCAGCACGTCCTCCGGGATATCCGACACCTGGAAGGTAGCATCTGCAAAGGAGAACTGGGAAAGCTTCCCCGCATCCACCCCGAAGATATACAGCTTGCTATCCGGCTGCATCACCCGCAGGCACAGGGCTGTCAGAAATCCCAGATTGCCATCCCCCCACACCCCAACCACATCCCTGCGGCTGTGGGCAAATCGGTCAAACCGGCGAACGCCATGGACGCTGACGGACACCAGCTCCGTAAAGGCGGCCACCCCCTGGTCGATATCCTTCGCCAGCGGCACCACCCGATCCGGCTTCAACGCCACATGCTCCTGCATGAATCCATCGAAGCCGCTGGCCCGGAACTTGCTGTCCCTGAGATAGTTCTCCCCAATGACCTCGTCCTGCCTGACGGGCGTGTTGGGAATCATAATCACCCGGTCCCCGGGCTGGTAAGTCCCGGTGGGATCGTGAACCACCTCCCCGATCCCCTCATGAATCAGCGCCATGGGAAGTTTCTGCTTCATCACCTCCGCCGGGCGCAGACCCTGATAGTAGCGCTGATCCGCATGGCAGATGGACAGATGGGTTGGCCGAACCACCATCCGCTCCTCAAATAAATTGATATCATTAAATTCCACTTCAAAACGCCTGGGGGCTACCAGACGGTACACTGCATTTAACATCTCTTAACTCCAATCCTCCGCTTCCAAAC
>CATKZA010000274.1 GCA_949841235.1 uncultured Clostridiaceae bacterium | reverse complement strand
TAAGGGTTGCGACAAATGATGAGCTGGAAGGCGTGGCGGACAGTTTGAATTTGATGGGAAATCAGATCATACACTTTCAGCAATCTCTACAGGAAAAAAACATTCAAATGGAGATGTTGTTAGAAAATGTTACCCATGATTTGAAAACGCCAATTTCATTGATACAGTTATATGCGAATGGAATGAAAGATGGAATGGACGACGGTTCCTTTTTGGATACAATCATTGATGAGAACCAGCAAATGTCTGATATGGTGAATCGTTTGCTATATTTGTCCAGAATAGATAAAAACCAATTTGATACGGTGGAGATAGATTTGTCTGACCGGGTTTCAAAATTGGTAAATAAATACGATATGTTGGCAAAAGAACGGCAAATAGAAATATGTTCCTCATTGGAGGATAATTTGAAAATACTGGGGAGAGAGGAATTGCTTCAATCATTGTTTGCGAATTTGATTACGAATTCGATCAAGTATTCAACTGGAAAAGAGATTGTTATAAATCTATCCAGACGAATCAATGTGATAATTTTCATGATCATGAATGATATAGAAAATACGGAATTAGACATTGAAAAAATTTGGATGCCTTATTATGTGGGAGAGCAGTCTCGCAATAAAAAGCTGTCCGGTACCGGATTGGGATTGAGCATTGTCCAAAGGATTTGTGAAACACAAGGTTATTCTATCGACTGTTCTATAGAGGGCAGTAAAATAGTGTTTGCAGTGGAAATTCCTGTTTGATTCATCAAAAGACGCATGCGTAAAAAAGCGTGCGTCTTTTCGAGCGTGCAACGTCGGTGTAACATGGGCAAGTCCTACGAATATTAACCGCCAGAGTAATAACTTACACTGCTATGATATTTTGAATAAAAGGTTTTGAATACAAGGTTTTGAATAAAACCATGTTTTGCTTGTAATATAGGAAAATATATGCTATTATAATAAACATTAAATCTTCGGGGGCGGGGTGCGATTCCCCACCGGCGGTGTTCTGCTCTTATGAGGAGCGGTCAGCCCGCGAGCGCGGCATTTCGGTGCATCGCATGATTTGGTGAGATTCCAAAGCCGACAGTATAGTCTGGATGTGAGAAGAAAAGGATGTGTTATTGCGTGAATTTACGGATTTCTGCCAGAAGATATATATGCGGAAATCCTTTTTTTCTGTAGAGGCAGTCGGTGCAGTTTTTTTCATGCAATGGTCAGTGATTCTTAATATCCCGGAGATTTCCGGGATTTTTTGCCATATAGGATTAGAGAAGTGTCAAAGGCATTGTTGCTTCCCGGAGAATCTTGCGAGTCGGGAGTCTGATTTTGCATACATGCGAGGTGGAGGTGACGGCATTTGGAAGAAAAATATATGCTTCGGGCGATAGAGCTGGCGAAGAGGGGGATTGGCAGGGTCAATCCCAATCCTCTGGTGGGAGCCGTGATTGTGAAAGATGGAGAAATTCTCAGCGAGGGATATCACGCCCGATATGGAGAACTTCATGCGGAGCGTCATGCCTTCAGCCGGCTGGAGAGTTCGGAGGCGGCCAGGGGGGCGGAGATGTATGTGACGCTGGAACCATGCTGCCATCAGGGAAAGCAGCCCCCCTGCACCCAGGCGATTATTGAGCATGGGATTCGGAAAGTGTATGTGGGTTCTGACGATCCCAATGGGCTGGTAGCGGGAAAGGGGATTGCCCTTTTGCGGCAGGCGGGAATCGAGGTGGAAACCCAGGTGCTGAAAGAAGCCTGTGATGCGTTGAATCCTGTTTTTTTTCACTATATTACGGAAAAGACACCCTATGTGGTGATGAAGTACGCTATGACCTTGGATGGGAAGATTGCCTGCGACAGCGGAAAGAGCCAGTGGGTGACGGGAGAGAGGGCCAGAACCCATGTGCAGGAGACCAGAAATGCCTTGATGGGAATCATGGTGGGAATCGGCACGGTGCTTGCCGACGATCCCAGCCTGACCTGTCGGATTCCCGGGGGGCGCAATCCAACCCGCATCATTGCTGACAGTCATCTGCGCATTCCGCTGGAATCAAAGGTGGTACAGACGGCAAAGGAGGTGGCCACCATTGTGGCGGCCACGGAAGAGGGGTGTTCTGAATATGCAGAAAAACGTCATGCCTTGGAGGGATTGGGCGTGGAAGTTCTGGCCGTGCCGAGAGGGAGTTCCAGGGAGGGGGAGAATCATGCCCATTCGGCGGGAGAGGGCGTGGATCTGAATGTTTTGATGGAGATGCTTGGGAATCGGGGGATTGACAGCATTCTTCTGGAGGGGGGATCTGCCTTGCATTACAGTGCCCTGTGGGCGGGAATCGTCCGAAAGATTCAGGTATACATTGCCCACAAGATATTTGGGGGAGGAGGCTCCTTCACCCCGGTGCGGGGGCTGGGGGTGGAAGACCCCTCGGAGGCGTTTCTCTTTGCAAACCGCAGGATCACGGACTTTGGGGAAGACATTCTGCTGGAGTATGATTGTCAGGGAAAGCATGGAGAATGATTGGCAAGCTGCTGATGTACGGGCGTGCTGACAGAAATGAAATCAACAATGGTAGCGGGTCTGCCACATGAGGTAATGAACAACTGTGGATCATAATAAATAGAATAGAAATGCCAGGGAGGAGATGAGAGCCATGTTTACAGGAATTGTGGAGGAGATGGGAAAGATCACGTCCATCCTCCAGGGAAATCACTCGGCGGTGCTTGCCATAGAGGCTTCCAAGGTGCTGGAGGGGAGCAGGGTTGGCGACAGCATTGCCGTAAACGGCGTATGCCTTACGGTGACTTGGATCGGTTCTGGAGAATTTAAGGCGGACGTGATGGCGGAGACATTGAGGCGGAGTTCCCTGGGAAGCCTGAGCCGGGGTGGTCAGGTGAATCTGGAACGGGCCATGGCGGCGGGCGGAAGATTCGGGGGACACATCGTGTCCGGACACATCGACGGCACCGGCACCATTGCATCCATGAAAAAGGAGGGCAATGCGGTGTGGGTCACGGTGGATGCCGGAGAGCAGTTGTTAAAATACATTGTGGAAGAGGGTTCCATTGCCATTGATGGCATCAGCCTGACAGTTGCATCGGTGACGGAGAGTGGATTTTCCGTGTCGCTGATTCCCCACACGGGATCGGAGACCACGCTGCTCCAGAGGAAGCCGGGGGACATAGTGAATCTGGAAAATGACGTGATTGGATAATATGTGGAACGGCTGATGAACTTCGGGAAGGCTGAAACACGCTCGGGGGAGGGGCAGAGCAATATCACCATGGATTTTCTTGCAAAGCATGGGTTTTGATGGCTCTGAGTAGGAACTTCTGCCAGTGTTGCTAGTACAGCGAATATTAAGTTCTTTTATGTTAAGCGCAGGATAAATTTTCACCCTGCAAGGCAGTTTTTCGACGTTCTACGTTCCACTTCGGTTCTTGCTAAACAAGCGCCACTGGCGCTTAGCAACGTAGCGGTGGCAAAGACCATATAATGCAATGGTTCATCTAGAAAA
>CATKZA010000273.1 GCA_949841235.1 uncultured Clostridiaceae bacterium | reverse complement strand
CGCGACCATGAGAAGGAAGAACTCTCTTTCTATAGCAAGGCCACCACGGATATTGAGTATCTCTTCCCCTTTGGCTGGGGGGAACTTTGGGGGATTGCTGATCGGACAGACTATGATCTGACCCAGCATCAGAACGTGTCAAAGGAAGATTTGACTTATTTTGATGACGGCAAGAATGAAAAATATATTCCTTACGTGATCGAGCCATCACTGGGGGCAGACCGAGTGGTTCTGGCATTCCTGTGCGGGGCCTATGACGAGGAGAATATTGGGACGGAAGAGAAGCCGGATGTTCGCACGGTGATGCATTTCCATCCTGCCCTGGCTCCGGTGAAGATTGGTGTCCTTCCCCTCTCTAAGAAGCTTAGCGAGCAGGCAGGGGAAGTATATGCCGAATTGTGCAAGGAATATAACTGTGAGTTTGACGACCGGGGGAATATTGGCAAGCGCTATCGCCGCCAGGACGAGATTGGTACGCCGTACTGCGTCACTTTTGACTTTGATTCCGTGGAGGACGGAGCTGTGACTGTCCGAGATAGGGATACCATGGATCAGGAGCGGGTGAAAATTGCCGATTTGAAAGACTATTTCCGTGGTAAGTTCGACTTCTGATGATTTTGGCTGTGATTTGCGGCCGCTGAGTTATAGTGAACGACAAAATAATTTGTCGTTCCTATATATATGCAGTGATTTTTGAAGAGCACCAGTTTTTGGTGCTCTTTTTTGCCCTAATCCGTATAGGAAATTGCTCATAACGCAACGCTATGCTATTGGGAACGCACTGGAGTTCCCTTTTTTTACAAAAACAAGTGGAATTTATTGCAAATCAAATAAAATATTTTGCCCAATATTTTTTATGGTGATGTCAAATAAATTATATTGATCATGTCAAAGATAAAAACCATGTCATACCAGGCCAAAAAAACGAATAATTCAGGTATAATATCTCGAAATATTACAGTGAAATTGCACAAAATAAATTTGCAAAACATGAAATAATAGTGTTATAATTGATGAGCAAATGTCGTATATGACAAAAACATCCTAAGAAATTGCGGGATATTTTGTCGAATTTCACCAAAAGAAAGGAGAATGACTATGAAGAGCAGAGGTGCAAGGAAAATCCTTGCAATGCTTCTCGCATTTGCCATGATCGTGACCGGTGCCAGCGCATCTATGGTTGCGGGTCAGGTGGCAAGTGCGGCAAAAAAGGCGAAGGTGACTTTGAAGTTGAACAAGAAGTCTCTTACCTTGAAAAAGGGAAAGAAGGCTACATTGAAGATCACCAAGAAAAACGTCAAGAAAATCAAGTCCCAGAAGTGGACAACCAGCAACAAGAAAGTGGCGACAGTATCTAATAAAGGGAAAGTTACTGCGAAGAAGGCTGGAAAGGCAACCATTAAGGTGAAGGTAAAGTATATTGCCAAGGGGTCTAAGAAAGCTAAGACAAAGACCCTCAGCTGCAAGGTGAAAGTGGACGAGGATGCGCCCAAGGCGACTACGCCGGCCGTCTCAACCTCCGCTCCTACTTCCGCTCCCACTGCAAAGCCGAACGATCCCGATGCCACATCAGGACCGACGGCCAACTATAAGGAGTATGATGACAAGTCCAATATCGGCCCTGAGAGGGATGTTACCATCAAGGGTGGCACCAGCAGTAAGATGACGATAAAGGATAACGGCACCGTGCGCAAAGAATTGTCAGCAGCGGAGCTGGCCGATTCTTATATGGGCTTGGGCATTAACCTGGGCAATACCATGGAGGCGCAGCTACCCTCGCTGGCGCAGAAGGCGGCAGCTACGGAGGCCGTCCAGTTTGAGACGGCATGGGGAGCGTCCATCACCACGCAGAAATTTATTGACTGCGTCCATTCCTATGGCATCAATACCCTGCGCATTCCCGTGGCATGGTCTAACATGGTGAATGAGGAGACCTATGAAATCAACGAGAAGTATCTGGGCAGAGTAGAGGAGATTGTGAACTATGCCCTGAATGACGGCATGTATGCCATCATCAATATCCATTGGGATAACCAGTGGTGGGGGCAGTTTGGCGCTGCCAAGCGTGTCAGCGAGACAGATAAAACCAGAATTGCGGATGAGGAGAAGCGCGCCAAGGCATGGGCTCGCTTTGAGAGTTACTGGAAGCAGATTTCCGAGCGTTTCAAGGACTACTCTGACCACCTGATTTTCGAGGGGGGCAATGAGGAGATTGGCGGCAGGCTGAATGATGAAATTTATGCTAGCGGGTACAGCAATCCCCTTGACGAGTCGGACACAGATGCAATCAGGGGAATCTTGAAGGAAAATGAGTTATATGAGACTGCCAACAAGATTAACCAGAAGTTCGTGGATGTCGTCCGCGCATCCGGGGGAAATAATAAGAATCGCTTCCTGCTGATTCCGGGTTATGATACGAATATTGCCAAGACGGTGGATGCACGATACAAGATGCCCACCGACATTGCGGAAAATGGCAAGTCCAAGCTCTTTGTATCGGTACACTGCTACTCTCCATGGAAGTTCTGCGGCGATAAAAATACAGGTGACTATACTGCGGCAGACAAGACAGCCCTTGCAAAGGAATTGGGAATGATGAAGAAATTTGCGGATGAGGGATATGCTACCATTCTGGGTGAGTGCGGCATCTGCAATCCCATTGGCGTAGAAGGCGACGTGTGCCAGTGGTTCAGAGACTGCTTTGGAGAGGCGCGCAAATGGCACATGGTTCCTGTTATGTGGGAGACAGGGCAGTATTTCAACCGCAGTGAGGCGAAGCTGAAGTTTAAGGATGTGGCAGAGACCTGGAACAGCATCACCGGGGCAAAGGGAGATACCAGCATGACCAGGCTCACAGGAAAGAAGAATGCACCGGCCATTGAGACGGTGGAAGTGGGGAAGACAAAGCAGCCGGTATGGAGTTGGACCGGAAAATGGTATAAGAACGGCGGAGATTCCGTGGTGGGAGATGACAGATATGCCGAGGGAGGAGGAACGAAAGTTCCTTCCACAGATCCGGATCCCAGATCCAAATTTGTACCATCTTCAACGACTAAGGCCACGATAGAGGGGGATGCCACGGAAATCTTCTTTAATGAATGGGGATATCAGGCATTCTTGAACCTTGACTTAAGCAAGTATAAGAAGCCGGCGATTCTCTTTGAGTTCTTGGATGGAACGGCTAATGAGGAAAATGTGGGCGTGCTTCAGATGGGCGCTACCGAGAAGGATAAGCATGCGGGTGACTTTAGCGTTGACTATTGGGATCTCAATGGAAAGGCAGTGGTGCTTTCTGATAATATCGGTCTTTCGGCAGAGAAGCCGTGGCTGTGCCTTACATTTGGCGGAAAGCCTACGGTTACGGCAATTCATGTATATGAATTAGGAGAGTAACCGCTGTCATGAATCGTCATGGCAATTTCAGGCAGATCAAGTTTTTTCGGGTGGATTAGCTGGATTGGATTTGATGAAAAGCCCCCTCCGGGCATCAGTTGCAAATTGATGCCGGAGGG
>CATKZA010000272.1 GCA_949841235.1 uncultured Clostridiaceae bacterium | reverse complement strand
ATGACGGTGAGGTCTGCGAGGGCGTGGACGGGATGCTCCGTCAGATCGGCATGCGTCCGGAGTGGACGGTGTCCGGCAAGGAGGCCGTTTACCGGGCAAAGAGCGCCAGGGATCAGGGAGATCCCTACCATACCTTTATGATTGACTGGCAGATGCCGGAGATGAATGGCATGGAGACGGCCAGGAAGATTCGCCATGCGGTGGGGGATGAAGCTTCCATCATTTTTCTCACTGCGTATGATTGGGTGGATATCGAGGAGGAGGCAAGGGAGGCTGGCGTGGATGCCTTCTGTGCCAAGCCGGTCTTTCTGTCGGATCTCAGAACCACCCTTCTCATGGCAAATCATTTGCTGGAGCAGGAAGAGGGGGATGCTTCCTGGACGATGAAGGACTTCCGGGGGAAGCGGGTGCTTCTTGTGGATGATATCGAATTGAATCGGGAGATTGCCGAGGAAATCCTATCCGAAGTGGGAATTCTGGTGGATACCGCCCCGGATGGAACGGATGCGGTGGCAATGGTGAAAGAGTCGGAGGAGAACTATTATGACGTGGTCCTGATGGACGTGCAGATGCCCATCATGAACGGCTACGAGGCGACGAGGACGATCCGCGGCCTGCCCAGGAATGACGTGAAGACCATGCCGATTATCGCCATGACAGCCAATGCATTGGAGGAGGATAAGGAGGCCGCGCTAAAGAACGGCATGGATTCCCATATCGCCAAGCCATTTGATATCGATGAATTCGTGGCGATTCTCGGCGAGTTTCTGGAGAGGCGGTAATGGGATGTTTACTATCCACAGTCAAATTATCCTTATTCTTATTTGACTGTGAATAGTAACGATGGGATTATCCCCCCAGGGTCACGTCCTGCTTCTGATACCAGCCCAGGGCATCTTTCAGATGCTCCTGCTTAAAGTCCGGCCACAGGTCCCTGACGATATAGAAGTCGGAGTAGACTGTCTGGATGGGGAGGAATCCGGAGAGCCGGCACATGCCGCCCCATCGGATGACCAGGTCGATTCTGGGAATATTGCGGGATGCCCAGTTATTTTTCATATCCCATTCCCAGCCATAGTTTACCAGAAGGTTGACTTTGACAGCGGGTTCGGTTTTCCTTTGGGCGGTCTCTGTATATGGCAGAAGTTCTTTCGGAAAGCAGGGGGATTTGGCATTACCCAGCACATAGAGTTGTGCGCCCTCTCGGGCGATCATCTCAGCCGCCTCCACGCAGGCTTTAGAAAAGGCTTTGACTTGTTCCTTGGGGCGCTTGCAGTTGTCTACGGTAAAGCCGTAGTAGGTCAATTCCCGGATGCCGGATTTCCTAGCGGCGCGTAGCAGTTCTATACCGGGCATGAGCCCGAAGGAATAGCCCTCTTCCTTCTTGAGCCCCCTATTTTTTGCCCATCTCCTGTTGCCGTCCGGGATAATGCCGATATGCTTTGGAATGCGAAACATGATTTTTCCTCCCTTATTATTTCTACGTTGGTATCAAAAATATCACTTCTCACGGCTTCATAGCATTCGAGGAGTTTCGGAGTGATATATGCATGTGCAAGCAGACACTTTAAGGGCGAAGCCGTGAATAGTAATTCAAAGACATAGTATGGACGAAACTGTTTGAAAAGATGCATATTTATGATAGAATAACAAATCGAAAGGAAGGTGTTAGATGATGAAGGAGCAATTATTTCCATATTTATTTGGCATGGCGCAGGAGGATGCCAGTCCCATCGTGCTGTGCAATCTGGATCACGAGATTGTCTATATGAATCCGGCGGCAGCAAAGCGGTATGCCAAATCCGGCGGAGATGGACTGGTGGGAAAGAGCCTGATGTCGTGCCATGGGACGGAGTCGGGAGAGCGCATAGAAGAGGTGGTGGATTGGTTTCGGGCCGGGAGGGAGAATCACCGAATCCACACTTTTTATAATGAAAAAGAGAATAAGGATGTGTACATGGTTGCGCTGAGGGATGGAGAAGGCAACCTGATTGGATACTACGAGAAGCATGAGTACCGAGACAGGGACGCTGGAAAATTCTACGATTTTGGGGAAGCAGGGCTTTAGCCCATCGGCAAAAAATTGTTGATAGCGGGAATGTACAGATCATCGGGGGATGAAATGCTACATTCCTTTTTTTGTACCTTTTTTATGATATGATAGGAGATTGCTGCTTCCGAGGGATTTCGGAAGCGAAGAGAGATTTATATGAATGAGAAGGAGGCAGTTATGAATATCAGGATTTTTGATGATCTTCCGAAAGAGGCAAAGAAGATTCGGGAGGAGGTTTTTGTGGAAGAACAGGGATTCCAGGAGGAGTTTGACGGGGTAGATGGAAACGCCAGACATCTTGTCCTATTTGACGGAGAGCGGGCTGTGGGCACCTGCCGCCTGTTCTCTCAGGATAGCCGGGAGGACTACCATGTGGGGCGGGTGGCCGTCACGGCGGAATACAGAGGGCGGGGGCTGGGAAAGATGCTTATGGATGCCGCAGAGGAGCAGATCAGAGGCTTGGGGGGCGCATCCATTACCCTGTCCGGCCAGGTAAGGGTGGCGGACTTTTATGAAAAGCTGGGATACTGCCGGCAAGGGGAGGAATATCTGGACGAAGGGTGTCCCCATGTGAGGATGACCAAAAGGTTAACTTGAGGTTACTATGAACGGCGAAGCTGTGAATTGTAACAGCTTGAGTGCAGCGATTTTCATGCAGCATGGGGCAGGCGTTTGGAATGGAAAACATGTGGGGTGGATTTGCGGATGGAAATACAGGAGAGGAGCAGGAGAATGAGAGAGCAGAGTATTTATAGGCGGGCTATCTTGCTGGCAGTGCCTATGATGATTCAGAATGGCATTACGAATATGGTGGGATTGATTGATAATGTGATGGTGGGGAGCTTGGGGACGGAGTCCATGACGGCGGTATCCATCGTGGGGCAGTTGCTGTTCGTGTTTAACCTTGCCGTGTTCGGGGGAATATCCGGACCGGGCATTTATGGCGCCCAGTATTATGGACAGGGGAATGAGGAGGGATTTCGCAATACCTTCCGCATGAAAATCTGGATATGCCTTGCCTGCATGATTATGGGAACCTTTGCCTTCCTCTTTTGGGGCAGGAATATGATCGGCCTGTACCTTCGCGGAGAGAGCCAGGCGGTGAATGCCGCCCTCACCTTGGAGCTGGGATGGCAGTATATGCTGATTATGGTGTTGACCCTTCTGCCCTTTTCCATTACGCAGATCTATGCCAGCAGTCTGCGGGAGACCGGAGAGAGCGTGAAGCCCATGGTGGCCGGGGTGGCATCTGTCTTTGTGGATATTGTGTTGAATTATCTGCTGATCTATGGGAAATTCGGATTTCCCCAGATGGGGGTCAGGGGTGCTGCCCTGGCCACAGTGCTTGCCAGAGTGACGGAGTGCGTCATCGTGGTGGTTTGGTGCCATGCCGCAGTGAAAAGGCATACATTCTTGCAGGGAATCTACCGCACGGTGCTGATTCCAAGAAAACTGTGCGTG
>CATKZA010000271.1 GCA_949841235.1 uncultured Clostridiaceae bacterium | reverse complement strand
CGGTACACCGGCGTGCCCTTCTTGATTTCCTTATTGCTTCGCAGCTGCTTCCACTGGTCGGTCATTTCTTTGAAATGGCTGGCATTCAGCGTATCTATGGTCATGTCCTCCATTCCGTCAGTGGCAAAGGAGATAATGCCGGTCTTTTCTGCCTTCGCAAGCTTAAAATTCCCATTCCCGCCAGAATTCGCCTTGATCTTGTTCAGGTTGTCCGCCAGATTAATATCCGACAATTCCAGCAATGCATTTTCCACATTGTAGCGGAAACTTAATAATTGCTGGTAATCTGACAAGTCAAAGTCCTCCCGGAAATTTGCGATGGTGCTGCGGATATTCCTGGTATCCTCCTCCGACAATTTGACGGAAGTGGTATCCAGGGAAGCGGCCGCATCTGCCGCCTGCTCCTCCTGCGAGACAGAATACACCGTGGTAGAGGCGGACAATTTGGCTCCCTCCCCCACGTAATAATTCACAAAGCCATTCTGCCTAGCCGTCACCAGGCTTTCCTTTCGCAAGACAATCCCCCGCAGATTCTCATTGTCGGCAATCTGCTTCTGATTGACTTCGTAGATGGATACATGTTCCTTTGTAAATGATTGGATAAAAAGCACCAGAATATATATGGCAAATAGGCACAAAAAGATTCCCGTCTTATAGGAATTACGCCGTTTCATTTTAATGACTTTTTGATTTTTCCGCCGGCTCATAGGAATCCTCCATTCTTAACACTAACTTACATTATAATCTGAAACCCATCCATTTGTCCAGTTTTTTGCATAAGGAATTCATTTCGCTGTGGCTACTTTGACGCAGAAAAGAGCATGGATTTCTATCTCGTGGACGCTTTGCAGCTGGGATCGGAAATCCCAGTCTATCCTCTCGTTTATTCGAATGTATGAAAATGCATGTGGGTTACTGCGAACGGTAAAGCCAAAAATGCAACAATCAGGTATAATTTTTATATAAATGCAAAAACTGATTATGAAAGGTTATCATGAACAGCGAATGAAAAAACAGAAAAATCATTGCCGGGAAGCGATGAATGGCTGCAAATGGTAACCGCCACTTATACCCAAAGGAGGTTTCTTATGAAAATCATAGACTATGTGCTGCTTACGCTGGTAATTGTCGGCGCCATCAACTGGGGTTTGATTGGATTTCTTCAGTTTGACCTGGTAAGAGTATTGTTTGGGGATATGAGCGTCTTTTCCCGCATCATTTACTGCGTTGTGGGCATCGGCGGACTTTACGCCATCAGTTATTACGGACGAATCAGAAATGCCCTCACAGACCGCTAGTATCCTAATCCGAAGTGACGAAGAAAGACGGAAAAAAGCAAATGCTTTTTTTCGTCTTTCTTTCTTACCTTCCCTCCATGGACATCAAATGATTCATCTGCCGATACAGGTCATCCCCCCCGTCTGCCTTTAACACAACGGAGATATATTTTTTCTGATCCGGCCCTACAGAATAGAGAATCAGGCAGGAACCGGCATTGAAGGTAGTTCCCGTTTTCCCTCCGATGACATGCACTCCCTTTGGCGCAATCGCCCTGCCAATCAAGTATCTGTCCGTAGAAAGGTAGGATATCTTCTTCTTCTTTCCGTTGCCGCCCTGGAATTTCAGCGTATAATGTCCCTGGTCTATCAGCTGAATAAAGGAATCATTCTGAATGAGCCTGCGAAAAATCAAATATAAATCATAGGCCGTGGTATAGTGGTTATCGCTGTGCAGGCCATGGGAGTTGGCAAAATGGGAATGCACTGCGCCGACAGCAGCCATTTCCTTGTTCATCAGCTTTGTAAACTTCTTCTCGCTCCCTGCGATATGCTCTGCAATGGCAATGCCTGCATCATTGCCGGAATGAACCATAAAAGCGTTCAATAAGTCCCACAGCACGATTTGATCCCCCTGCTGAAGGCCGCAGAGCGTTGCGCCATATTCTGTAATATGGGAGGCATTGTAACTTACCGTCACCACGTCATCCATCTTGCCGTATTTCAATGCCACGTAAGTGGTGACAATCTTGGTGATGCTGGCGGGATACAATTTTTGATAGATATTATTCGCATACAGCATCTTTCCATCCGTATCGTTAATAATCATGGATGCCTTTGCCGTCATAGCCTTATCCTTGGGCTTTGTCTGCTTATTTTTAGGGATCACGCACAAATCCCGGGAAAGGTATTCAGCCGTGGACGACTGGGACATGCCCCCCTCCCGATCGGCATTGGAAGTGAGCCGCACATCCATCAGGGCATTCTTCTCCTTGCCGCAGCCGGAAAGCAATCCCAGGCTGAGCAGGAAGATGGCGCATGCATATACGGTTAATCTTTTCATGTTCATTCTTCGTCATTTCCTTCTTTTTTAATAATCTCACGCCACTCCAAATCTCCCCGCTCCAAGGCCTTGATGAGCAGTTCCGCCGTAGCCAGGTTTGTGGCAAAAGGGATATTGTAGGTGTCGCACAGATGAATCACATTATTCACGTCCGGCTCATGGGACTTGGGCGACAGGGGATCCCTCAAAAAGAATACCATGTCAATCTGGTTATGCTCAATCTGAGATGCCAGCTGCTGCTCCCCGCCCAGATGGCCAGCCAGATATTTGTGCACTGTCAGGTTGGTCACCTCCTCAATCAGCCTGCCCGTGGTCCCGGTGGCATAGATCTCATGCCTGCTCAGAATGCCCCGGTATGCAATGGCAAAATTCTGCATCAGAGTTTTTTTGGCATCATGGGCTATCAATCCAATATTCATTCTTTCATTTTCTCCTTTCTGTATGTTGCATTTACAGTCATAAACCCCTCCGGGGGATGCGCAGGATTTTTGTAAGGAAACATCTGCGTTTGCACGCAGCAAAAATCGGTGCGGCGAACGCCAAAAACAAAAATTTTTGTCGTTCACTATACTTATAATTCCAAATCCAGATCAATATTAGAGGTGGGATTATTGCCATAGATATTCCGCATGGAGAATCCCCCCTTGCTAGTCTTTCCAGGCTGTATCCCGATATTCATCACCAGCCCCACCGCAATCATGGAAGAAATCATGGAACTGAGGCCGTTGCTTAGGAAAGGAAGCGGCAGACCCGTGTTGGGAAAGATGAAAGTAACCACGCAGATATTGGCAAATACCTGAAAGGTGAAGATGGATGCAACGCCGGCAGCAATAAGCTTTCCCAAATAATCCTGGGATTTTTTCGCCACGGAGAAGCACTTGAATATGACGAAGGCAAAAAGCAGCAGAATGAAGCAGCATCCAAGGAAGCCGAACTCTTCCCCCAAGACAGACCAGATAAAGTCACTCTCCTTTACCGGAATGGGCTCGTATATCCGGGAAGTATCGTGCTTGCCCCCATCCTGGATGAATTTCCCTGTCAGGCCGCCGGAAGCGATAGCCCGCACCGCCCTGCTTTGCTGCATGTTTTGTCCTTCCGTGTCCGTCTCCGGATGGAGCCAGATCATGATTCGCTTATATTGGTATGGTTTCAAGAGGACGTTGTACGGCTGCTGGATATACCAAAACAGCACC
>CATKZA010000270.1 GCA_949841235.1 uncultured Clostridiaceae bacterium | reverse complement strand
GGTGGGAGCCAGATTCAGGCCGATGCAGACGATGATGGGGCCGGTGACCACGGGAGGCAGGAAGCGCATGACCTTCTTCACGCCTACCACCTTCACCAGCAGCGCCAGTACCAGGTATATGATTCCCGTGATAAAAAAGATATTGACATATTGTATGTACATCTTGATTAAGAACTCAAAATTCCCCAGGCCGGCTTCCGACAGGCTTCCCGAAACGAAGGGATACGGAATCAGCAGTGCCGCCACATATGCAATATTGTTCAGATACTGATAGATTACCATGCGAATGCCGCTCTTTGCAAATTGCGCCGGCGTTGCATTCCTGCTGTAGACCGTTCCAAATCCCATAACAAAAATGAAAATCGCCGCACCGGACATGGTCGCAAACATATAAATCCCCTTCGCAACGGAATCCTCCGGGGACATGGTTGCCTGAAACGCATGAATCAGGTATATAAGCAATAGGAAAATGCCCTTCAGATAATCATACTCCCTCTGTCTCCCAGCATTCACCACTCCTCTTGAAAAAATCGTATCCATTTTCTTCATCCTCTCCGTCACCTTACATTTATGAGACAAGCCGAGCCCTCCTCGGGGATATGATCCTATAGCCGGGACATCCGGGTTTTACTGTTATCTCACATTTTCGTATACACCATAGCATTTTACATCGGTCTATGTCAAGAAAAAACATACACGCCAGAACGGACCAGGAATAGCAACCAGCCATTTCATAATCCTCATGATGCACTTTTATTTTCCTTCTATTTATGGTATAATTTTTCTATGCCCTTTTTGCCAATATGGAGGAATTTCTCTTTCTTGGTTCTGTGGCATATTGAAGAAAAGTATGATGATATAAAACAATAATGATAGGGGGGAGTTCTGGCAATATGAAAGTTTTTATCGTAGGAAAGTATAACACCTTCGTGAACGAGTTGATTAAGAAACTCTATAAAGAAAATGACAAGATTTATGTTTTAACCGGTGAGAAATACCACGGCAACAAGCCCCACAGGGTGTTCGAGCAGTACTCCTTCCCCTATTCCGGGGACAGCATCATCGAGGTGCTGGACAGCGTGCAGCCAGACGTGGTACTGTTTACCGGCGCTTATGATGCCAATTTCCAGTGGCAGAACATCCGCAGCGAATCCATGCACTACATGTCAGGCCTGATCAATCTGATCATGTCGGCAGAGGTGCACAAGATCAAGCACTTTGTCTATCTCTCCTCCAGCCGGGTATACGAATCCCACTCAGAGAAATTGATCTCCCCAGAGGAAAAAACCACCGCCACGGAATATACGGGCCTGGCAGTGGCCCAGGGGGAGGAATTGTGCCGCCTCTTCAATGAGACGACGGAACTGGATATTTCCATCCTGCGCATTGACAATATGTATAAGACCCCCGCAGATCTGCCGGAAGTCAATGACATCTGTTCCGAACTGTGCCTGGAGGCACTGCGGGACAGTTCCGTCACCGCCAATAACAACCACATTTTCTCCATGATTCATGTGGCAGATGCGGTATTTGGGATCTACCAATACATACATGCCAGGCATCACAGGAACTTCCTATACCATCTGTCCTCCGGGCAGTCCATCACGGAACTGGACATTGCCAATGCCATCAAGGGTGCGGACGTGAGCATATCCGTCCAAGATAGCACAGAAGGCTTGAAAAATAGAATTATTCTAGACGGAGAAGACTTCAACCGAGAATTTGACTTTAAGATCTTCCACAGTTATGAGAAGGATATCCCCGCCATCTATAAAAGCATGCGGAAAAACAGGAAGGTCTTCCTGGGAAAGCAGAAGAAGAAAAAGATATCAAACGGCTTCATCCAGCGGACCAAGGCACTGCTTCTGGCATTGCTCCCATTTATCGAGAACTGCCTCCTGTTCATCCCGGTATTCATGGTAAATAACCGGGCAGTGGGCAGCGGATATTTCGACAAGCTGGACTTCTTCCTGCTATATGTGCTGCTCTTTGCCGGCATATATGGCACCAAACAGGCAATCTTTTCCGCCACCCTGAGCGTGGTGGGCTACTGCTTTCGCCAGCTATACAGCCGCACCGGCATCGAACTGCTCATCGACTACAATACATATCTCTGGATTGCCCAGCTGTTCATCGTGGCCATGGCCGTGGGAAGACTGAGGGACAGCACCAAAGTCATCTCCTACGAGAAGGATGAAGAAATCACCTTCTTGAACGGCCAGCTGGAGGACATGGTAACTATCAACGAAAGCAATAACCGCATCAAGAATATCTACCAGAACCGCATCCTTGACTACGATGACAGTCTGGTGAAGATATACAGCATCACCTCGGAACTGGACTCCCTGGAAGCCGGAGCCGTCCTCTTCTACGCCGCAGATATTATCGGGCGCATTCTGGGTACGGAAGACGTGGCCATCTACCAGATTGCCAACGATGACTACTGCCGCCTCTTCTCCGCTACTTCCGACCAGGCAAAGAGTCTGGGAAAATCCCTGAAATATTCAGAGATGACAGATATGATTACGGCCATCAAAAACCATCAGGTATACGTCAACAAAACCATGGATGAGGATTATCCCCTCCTGGCCAGCGCTATTTACCGAAGCGAAAAGCCCATCGAGATCATTATGCTCTGGGGACTTCCCTTCGAGAAGATGACCCTGTACCACACCAATCTGCTCACAGTTCTGGGATACATGATATACAACTCCGTGGAGAGGGCGGACCGATATCTGGAAGCCCTGTCTACCACCCGCTTCATCCCGGATACCAGACTGCTGACGAAGGATGCCTTCCAGGAACTCCACACCACCTATCAGGATGCCATGGAGAAAGGCTTTACCGAGTGTACCGTTCTCCAGGTTTCTTCCGATGAAACAAGGAATTACAAAGAATGGAGCGATATTCTCTCCTCCAAGCTGCGCTTCTCCGATTATCTGGGAATAGGCGGAAACGAGGAAGTATGCATCCTGCTCACCAACTCCAGCCTACAGGATGCCCAGTTCATCATCCAGCGCTTCGGGCAGATCGGCATCACCTGCACGCCACTGTAGTATTTTTATAGAAGAAAGGGGGAAAGCCCATGACGCCGATGCAGGAAAATATCCTTGTGATTGCCATTATTGTTGCAAACACGTTGATTGCCATTGGCTACTTTGCTTTTGGCTTTGTAAAAACCAGAAAGAAGAAAAAGGCAAAGGAAGCCCCCATAGAGGAGGATATCAAAAAACTCGCCGGAGAGGACGAGGAAAAGCAAGAGGAGGAACGGGAAAAGGAGGCGATCAAAAAGGAAGATCAGGGGGAAGAGCCGCAGGAGGAAGAGGAGGAAAAGAAAGAGGAGGGACAATTTGCCAAGGATGAGACGGAGCGGTTTGATTCCCTGACAAAATACGCCATCCTCTCCATCTTCATCTTCCTCTGCCCTGTCATCAGCCTGGTTTTCCTAGGTCTGGGCACTTTCTTCTATCAGATATTCTTTGACAGGAATATCGATCTGGCCGCTATCACCTTCTCCAAGGAGAGAGTGGATATCGTGGACCGGCC
>CATKZA010000269.1 GCA_949841235.1 uncultured Clostridiaceae bacterium | reverse complement strand
CCCGAGATATCTCCCAGAAGGAACTGGATATCATCGAACTCGTGGCTCAGGGATGCAACAACAAAGAAATCGCCAGCGAACTCTTCCTCAGCGAAGGCACCGTGCGAAACTACCTCAGCGGCATCCTGGATAAATTAAGCCTGCGGGACAGAACTCAGCTGGCAGTGTTCTACTATCAGCATAAATCTTCTTAGCGAGAAGAACGCTGCTTTTTCGCCCTTCACGCTTTCATCACGCCTCAAATCGAAACATGCAAAGCTTCCCCTTGCCCTTCCAGCGAATGGACAGCGCAAACAGTTCCCCCACCGGAATCTTGTCCCCTTCCACGGGAATGCGGATCTCCCAAAAGCCAATTTCCCGCTTTCTGGTCAGCCAATTCTGATGCGCCTCAAAGGAACCTTCTCCCGTAGCCTCCCCCGCCCGGGTGGCTATCTCCTGCTGAATCCTCTCAGAGACTTCTCCTCCCCCAACTTCCCGGGCAGAAAAGGGATCCTCCAGAAGATAATGCCCCACCTGCTCCCCGTCCACATCGATCCGGATCTCGCAGAAATACTCCTGCCAGAAATCCAGCACCAGCACTTCCGGCACAGTTTTTAACATCATTCTCTCATAAGTCAATGCAATCTCATCCCTGCCATTCTTCGTACACACGGATTGATAAGATAAATGTCCCAGGCGAAGCACATGATTCACCGCCCGGTCAAAACAATCCGCCGCAATGAAATGCTCGCCATCCCGAGAACCTCTCTCCTCCCCATCCAGCACGATCTGCTGCCTTTGGCGGATGTCTTCCGAGGATGCCCCCGCCATCAATTCATAACAGCCCGGCTCCAGCATCATCCTCCCGGAGATCACGTCATAGTATTCCAGCTGGGAAAGGGCAACATCGAAGGATACCACCCTCTCCTCTCCCGGTTCCATATCTTTCAATCGCTCAAAATAAACCAGCACCTTCTTCGGCCGCCGCAGCCGGCTATGTACCTTCCCGGCATAAATCTGCACCACCTCATCCGAACGGGCACTTCCCTCATTTTTCACTGTCAGGCGGCAAGACAGATGCCGTTGCATTTCCCTCCTGCAATCCGCCAAATCGCCCCCCTCTGCCTCCCCCTCGTCTTCAAGAGCCATCTCCATGAAACCATAAGCAAAGGCACTGTATGATAACCCATGGCCGAAAGGATATAAAGGCTCTCCCTGAAAATACTGGTAAGTCCGTCCACCCTGAATCACATCGTAGTCATCCATGGGAGGCAAATCCTCCGCAGAACGGTACCAGGTCACGCTAAGCCTCCCCCCGGGGCTTTCCTTTCCAAATAACACGTCTGCCAGCCCCCTGCCCAATTCCATGGAGCCTGTGGCCATCGTAAGGATTGCCGGAACATTCTCCTGCGCCCAGGAAATATCAAAAGGAACGCTGGACAATAGCACTAAAATCACATCGGGGTTTTCTGCCACAATCCTTTGCAACATCTTCTCCTGATACTCCGCCATTCTAAGATCGGTTCGGTCAACCTCTTCCTTGCAGGTAATCATCGGGTGTGCGCCCAGACACACCACCACCTTATCTGCCTGTCTCGCCAAGTCCGCCGCAGCCTCCATGCCATCCTTCTCATAAATCCATTCCCAGGAAATAGGAGATGGTTCCGTCCCATCCCATCCCCCCTCTCCCTGATTTCTCCCATCCGAACCCTGCATTCCGCACATATCCCCCTTGCGCAAAAGCCCGGCCTCATCCAGTTTGAACGGCCGATCATCCCAAGTGGTCAGCACCCCCTCCCGGTCAATATGAAACATCTCTCTCACAAACCAACCAAAGGCCTCGTCACTGGTGGCAGTCACAGTTCCCTGCTGGCCAATGGAAGCGTCATCCTCCAGCACCAGCAATTTCCCATTGGATTTTGCCCGCAGCGTCACCTTCCCCTGCCCCCGCTGATCCAGAAGAAAAACCTCCGCTCCTTCAAGCGGCACCGCCCCCACCGTCTTTCCGTCAGAAACAATCCCCAGATAGCAGTCCTCTTTTTGCCCGCCAACTTTTAACCTAATCTTAACCTCTGATATGCCTGTCTCCATCATAAGGCATCCATTCGCCTCAGGCTCTTCCTCGCCTCCTGCCTCTGACACCGCCTCCCTGATTCCCTGCCAGGGCGTTACGCCGTACAGCGGCTGCCCGGAATACCACCCCTTATTCCAGACATCGCAGACAGGGCCAATCACCGCTATGCTCTCTTCGCCTTTGGACACCCTCTCTGCCGATAGGGGAAGAAGGCGATTATTTTCCAATGGCAATGCTTCATTTTTCAAGAGTACGACAGACTCTGCCGTCACCTTTCTGGCAATGCTTCTATGCCCCTGGCAGGAAACCACCTCCAGAGGAATGTCTGCATAGGGATTCTTCTTGCCCTGATCGAAAAGTCCCAGCCGCAGCATCGTGCGGAAATAGGAAAATAACGCCCGGTCCAAATCCCCTTCCTCAATCATTCCATGCTGATAGGCCTCCCTGGCCGCCTCTGCCACCATATGAATATCATCAGTAAATCGATCCACATAAGCATGCAGGCCCGCAGCAACCGTCTCGGAATGCCTGGAAAAATACTTGTGAAAATCCACTGTCTGTCCCACATCGCCCCCATCGCAGACCACATGGCCCAGCCCCCACTCTTTTAACAATGCCAAGTCCTGCTTTAACAGCATGCAAGGCACGCCGTTAACTTCATTGTACGCCGTCATCACCCCTTCCAGATGATGCTCCTGTATCAACTTCCTGTAGGGTTCCAGATAATACTCATATTTATTGCGCCAGTCCACGGAACTGGATTCATAAGTCCTGCCCTGCTCCTTATTATTGGCATAAAAATGCTTGGCCGTGGCGGCACACTGGAGAAAGACATCATCATCCCCCTGCATTCCATCCACATACGCCCCGGCCATCTCCCCTGTCAGATAGCCATCCTCCCCATAGCACTCCTCCAATCGCCCCCACCGGGGATCCCGATTCAAATCAACCGTAGGCGCCCACAAGCTCAGGCTGCGGTGCTTCCCGCTGTGAAAGAGCGCCCTCGCCTCCCGCCCTACGAGCCTTCCCGCCTCACGGATCAATTCCCTGTCCCATGTGGCACTCATGCCAATGGGATTGGGAAGCACCGTAGTATAGCAAACGTCTCCCTGATCATACCGCTGGTCATGGCGGGCCTGCACGCCGTGAGCGCCCTCTCCCCCCACGCCAAATTCCGGGATGCCGAGTCTGGGAATCGCCGGATTGCCCGTGCCTAATGACAGAAATTTCTCCTCCAGCGTCAGTTCTCCCAAAAGGAAATCAATCCTCTCCTTTTCCGACAGCCCATCGTCCCACAGTGGCGTATTTTTATAATCGCCATGGAACAAACCCTTCTTTTCCCTGTTTTCCATCCTATCTCCTTTCCATCATCATCTCTGACACATTCTGCTCCTCATCCAACTCTCCCATTACTATTCACAGCCCTTCATCACATCATGCGATAGACCCGCTGCCTAACGGCATCGGTCGCCGCTAATGCGGCTCTGTCTATCTTAT
>CATKZA010000268.1 GCA_949841235.1 uncultured Clostridiaceae bacterium | reverse complement strand
ATCAGAAAATATCCTCCAAAAAATACAATCGCAATGACAAACATACCTCCCAAAAAACATACATATTTCTTCAATACATTCCCTCCCTTTAATAACAGAACACTTTATATTAATTCATAGTCATAATCTTCCCATTGGAAGGTGTTTAATAATTTTATTAAAGGCTATCATAAAAATTGCCGTCAACCCTTAAAAACACTATATTAAGCAAGTCAATTTTGTTTTATTCTTTACATCATTTTATATCGTTTCCCTTGCGATTACAAGTGCTGATGAGGAAAAAATTGCTAATACAATCTATTGTTCCATTGTGCTTTTGCTTAAATGTGCTAAAACACGGGGCTACCTTAACACGGCAAACTGATCCATAATCCCCCGCACGGTGCAAATCAGTTCCCTTTTCAGTTCCTGCACAGTCACCGGGGCATGATTCAAGATCACATTGTAGCAGGTGGAATTCACCAATTCCACGATCATAAATATCATCAGCTCCTTCTGGCGGTACTTCCTGCTGGAACGCTCCAGAATCCCGTCAAAGATATCCATGCAGTTCTGGTTGTCCAGGTCTCGGATGCGGAGATTGGAAAAGATTCCCCAGCTCAGGTTCTTAGAGATAAACCGAAGAATCTCCGGTTCCTCCGTAAACTGGTCAATGATATTTTCCAGCAGATAGACGATGCCATCCTCCACCTCATCCGATGCCATCTTTTCAAAAATGTCGCACAGTTCCCGCTGGGCCCTTTGAAAGATGAGGTGGGTCTGCCTGGCGATCAGGCAGTCCCGAATCTCATATTTATCCTTAAAATACAGATAGAATGTCCCCTTTGCCATCTGCGCATCCTTTGCAATCTCCGAAACGGAAGTCTCTGCAATCCCCTTCTCCGTGAAGAGCTTCAGGGCAGAATCCAGCAAAGCCTCTTTTTTCATTTTCTTCTTATCTTCTACTTTTCCCACTAATCTTCTCCTTTGACCTCTTCTGTGGTCATAATAAACTTCACCTTTCCATCCATATTGGATGAAATCCCGGAAAAGCTCTTATACTCTCCAGCGGCATCCCTCACAGCCTCTACGGTATCCTTCAAGTCATCTGCGCCTCCCAGCAGGTCATCCACCGTTCCTGTCAGCTTCCGAACGCCCTCTTTCCGGAATTCCACCATGCCGTCATACAAATCCACAGAACCCTCTGCCAATTTACCAATGCCATCGGTCACATCCCCGGTCTTATCCCACAATGTATCGACACCGTCTAAGAGTTTGGCAGTTCCGCTCTTCATCGTCTTTGTAGCCTTTCTGAAAGTCTTGCTGCTGCCCGTAAGTTTCTTGGAATTCTTCTTCACCTTGCCCGCATTGGTGGTGAGGCTGTCTGCCGCCTCATTAATCTTCTTATTATTGGCTGTAATCATTTTACCATTCTTATAAATCTCTTTCAAGTTGGTACAAATGGTATCGATACTGCCGTCCACGGTCTTGCTGGCATTCAGCAGAGCCGGGGCATTATCCCGCAGGGTCTTTGCGTTATCTGCCACTGTTCCCAAATTGGCATTCAGGGACTTCATTCCCAATGCCAGATCCTTGCTGCCCTGTTCGTCCAGTTCTCCGTCTGATTTTCCGTTAGTGGCTACATCCACAGATGCTGCCAGCTTCTCTGCCCCCTGCACATACTGCTTCGTACCTGTCACCGCTGTCTCCATCTGCTCTGCCATCTTCTGGTATGTGGCCTTCTTGGCGGCATCCGTCTCTGCCACCGCCAATTTCTTATAATTATCTGCCAGCGTTTCCAATCCGGCAATGGCGGTATCCACATCCTCCTTCTTGGCATTCAAGGCGGATGCCCCCTGGTTGATGGTTTGGATGCCACTCTGCAAAGCCGATGCCCCCTGGGTGAAGGCAGTCATATTCTCCTTGGAGAGAAGGGTGGTCACGCCGTTCACGTAAGTGTTTAGCTTTTCATCAAACTGTCCATAGGATGCAGGGAACTTCTCCGAACCGCTATAGAGCTTTCCCACGCCATCCACCAGCAGCTTTGTGGATGCGGCATAGGTCTTGGTACTCTTGGCATAAGTCTTGGCTCCGTCTACATAGGTATTGACGGCTCCCAGCAATTTATCCGTGGACTTCGTATACTTCTTGGTAGCAGCATTGATATCCCCCGCGCCCTTATTTAATTTCTGCACGCTCTTCTGCAAGGTCTTGATTGCCTCCGCATACTTGGCAAAACTGCCATCCAGATCGTCCAGACCGTCTTGAATCTTGTCAGAGCCATCCACCAGGTCGTTGGCAGCCTCCTTTAAGTCATCCAGTTTTTCCTCCAGATCATCAGCATCCTTCACATCCCCGAAGTCCATATCATCAAAGAGACTGGCAGTTGCCACAGTGTATGTGGCACCTATTTCAAACTTTTCTACATCTGCGGTAATCACTGCAGTGTCAGTCAGTTTCTCCTGGATCTTAGAAGTGTCCACATCTGCGTCCTTCCCAAAATCCAGTCCGTCCAGATCCAAGGACTCTTTCAGTCCGGGCATTCCGTATACTCCCACGATATCGTTTTCTCCCTCGGACAGCACTTCCCCGTGATCCACCTTCACGTTAGAGAAATGCTCCACGGGAAGAATCATGCCCGTGGCCATGAGGAAGGGGGTGTATACCTCCTTATTCTTTCCTCCGATTTCCACCTTCCTCTTGGATAGATTCCGATAGTGGATTTTGATCTCCAGTTTCCCGCTCTTTCCCAGCAGATCCTTCGGCGCAATCTCCTGGCCATCCAGGGTATAGGTAATGGCTACTCCTACCGGAAGTTCCTCCTGAGTCTTTCCCTGATAATAGATATCCTTGTCTCCTGCCGCCCAAGTCAGCCGATTCCCGTCCTGTTCAAACTTCTCATCACCCTTGGTGTTCTGGATATCTGTCAGCTTAGACACATCCTCCAGGCTTCCGCTTATGCCTGCCCCCTTCAGCCAGTCAGAGACCAGCACATCCTTTCTATTTCCATTGGCATCCATGGTCACATAGACGCTCTCTGATTTCTCCACGCCAGAGGACGCCTTTTTTGCCGCGGCATAGTCCACCGCATGGACAGTCATATTCTTCGCTCCCTGCGCCGCCTCCTTGGCAATGGCAAATGTGTGGGTAGCATACTCCACATTCCCCGCCAGAATTGCTGCTGCCAGTACGCCGGTAAGCCCCAGCGCCATGATTTTCTTTTTATTGATTCTCATAATACACCTCATTTCTGCAAAAGTGAATTGTTCACCTTTGCCTTACTGCACTTGAAGCAACTTTGTGTCAAGCCATGCCATGGCTTTGCAGTGCGCAGACACAAGATTGCCAACCTATTGCTAATCTCTCTGGCGAACCTTCGCCTTCCGCATATCCAGAGAAGTGCGGATAATCAAACCGTCAAATACCCACAGCATTGCCGGCAGGATGGCAATTACCACTACCATGCTGATCACCGCGCCTCGGGCAAGAAGGGTGCAAATGGCACCAATCATGTCGATGCGGGAGTACATGGACACTCCGAAGGTGGCTGCAAAGAAGCAGAACCCGCTGGTGAGAATAG
>CATKZA010000267.1 GCA_949841235.1 uncultured Clostridiaceae bacterium | reverse complement strand
CTTTTTTACACAAAGCATACAGCATCTTCTTTGCCTGGGCAGAGAACGTATTTTTGCTGGCAAGAAGATAGATTGCCACAATCATGCCGATAAATAAATTATATAATACTGTGACAAATCCCATCAGCCCATTGGCAAACTGTACTGCCAGGGTATTGACACTGGGCAGCAAATCCGTCTGTATCCAGGGAAGAAGCTGGGTCTCCACCATCTTCTCCGTATAGTCTGCCAAGCCCAGAGCCGCATCCTGAAACCTATCTGCCAGAAACTTATTATTTCTTATATCCTTGTCCAGCATATAATAATACTGGCTCACCTTTTCCGGCATGCTGTCCACCAGAGAAGAGATGCTGACCACCAGCTGGGGAAGCACCAGCCAGCCGAGCACCATGATCACGCAGATCATAAAAAGCAGGGAAGCAAAGATAGAAATGCCTGTGACCAGCCCTTCCCCCTTTTCCGAAATCCTCCTGCCGCCTCTCTCCCACATCCAAATCATCTTTCCCCTGATCCACTTCATCAGGGGATTGAGGATATAGGCAATGACGCAGCCATAGATGACCGGCTTGATCAATCCCAGAAAGCCAAAAAGAGAACTCAGGATTTGATTGGCATTATTTGCCACCAAATATACCAGTATGGCCGCCACAACCATAATGAAAAGGCCGAGCCATCTATGTACCGTCTCCTTCAATATCGATTCTTTCCCCCCATATTCCTGATTATATGGCTGGTTCTTGTCCATAAAAACACCTATACCTTTCCGGTGCCTGAAAACTTAATCGGGCATGCAATGCGCTATGCCCCAGGCACAATATTTTTATTCTCCGCCTTGTGCTACTATCCACACCCCATTCTTTATCATACTTTCTTTTTTGACTTTTTGCAAGATTTCTATCCAATTTTTATACATATCCCACCAACTCGCAGTTATATTCCCTGCTTAGAAATTTTAATTTTTTTTAAAAAGGGGGTTTTCAAATCATCAAAAATGTGCTATTGTTTACTCAGTTGGTCAATACAGGACAGAACAAAGGCGTTCTCAAATTCATTTGAGTACGCCTTTTTTGCTAGAAAGTTCCGACAACACCCTGTGCCAACAAACCTCTATAATGTCCAGATTACGACACCATTGCATCGGCTTCCGGGGGTCTGGGCATTTTATCGGATGCAATGTCAAACAGGAAAGGATGGTATCAATATGGAAACAAATGTAATTGAACAGGTATTTGGAAAAAACGTGTTCAACGATGAGGTAATGAAACGGAAACTTCCAAAGGATGTATACAGTTCCTGGAAGAAGACCCTGGAAAGCGGGGCAGATCTGGATTCAGACATCGCCAACGTGGTAGCCCATGCCATGAAGGAATGGGCCTTGGAGAAGGGCGCGACCCACTACACCCACTGGTTCCAGCCTATGACAGGCGTCACTGCGGAAAAGCATGACTCTTTCTTAAGCCCTGCCTCCGACAGCCTTCCCGTGCTGGAGTTCAAGGGCAAAGAGCTGATCAAGGGCGAGCCTGATGCCTCCTCCTTCCCCTCTGGCGGACTGCGCGCCACCTTTGAGGCCAGAGGATACACCGCCTGGGACTGCACTTCTCCAGCCTTCTTGCAGGAAGATGCCGCAGGAGCGATTCTGTGCATCCCCACGGCTTTCTGTTCTTATACCGGGGAAGCCCTAGATAAGAAAACTCCCCTCCTGCGCTCCATGGAGGCAATCAGCAAGCAGGCCGTGCGCATCATGAAGCTCTTCGGATACGATGATGTGAAAAAAGTCTCCTGCTCCGTGGGACCGGAACAGGAATATTTCCTGGTGGACAGAGATCTGTACCTCCAGCGAAGAGACCTGATTTTCTCCGGACGCACGCTGTTCGGCGCCCCCGCCCCCAAGGGACAGGAATTGGAAGACCACTACTTCGGTGCCATCAAAGAACGGGTGGCCAGCTTTATGAAGGATTTGAATGAAGAACTGTGGAAATTAGGAATCCTATCCAAGACCCAGCACAACGAAGTGGCTCCTGCCCAGCACGAGATGGCTCCCATCTTCAAGACGGCAAACATCGCCACAGACCACAACCAGCTGGTTATGGAGGTGATGAAGAAGGTGGCCAGAAGGCATAATCTGGAATGCCTGCTCCACGAGAAACCCTTCGCCGGCGTGAATGGCTCTGGCAAGCACAACAACTGGTCCATCGTGACGGACACGGGCATCAATCTTCTGGATCCCGGCAAGAAGCCCCACGAGAACACCAAGTTCCTGCTCTTCCTTGCCGCAGTCATCAAAGCCGTGGACGACAATGCAGAAATTCTGCGCCTCTCCGCTTCCAATCCGGGAAATGACCACAGGCTGGGTGCCAACGAGGCTCCCCCTGCCATCATCTCCATCTTCCTGGGAGAACAGCTGGAAGACATTATCGAGCAGATTGTAAGGGGCGACGTTTCTTCCGCCATTCAGCGCGGAAAGCTGGATACCGGCGTCCATGTGCTTCCCGTCATCAAGAAGGATGCCACGGATCGGAACCGCACCTCGCCTTTCGCATTCACTGGAAATAAATTTGAATTTAGAATGCTAGGTTCCTCCATGTCCATCGCAGGGCCAAACTTCACCCTGAATTCCATGGTAGCCGACGTGCTGCAGGATTTCGCCGACGAACTGGAGCAGGCAGAGGACTTTGATGCCGCCGTCCATGAACTGATTAAAAGAACTGTCACCGCTCACAAGAGGATTATCTTCAACGGCGACGGATACTCTGACGAGTGGGTAGAGGAAGCCGAAAAGCGCAACCTTCCCAATGTGAAATCCATGGTAGAGGCCATTCCCTATCTCACCAGCGACAAAACCGTCAAACTCTTTGAACGGCAGAACGTGCTTAGCAGAGCCGAACTGGAGTCCAGGGCCGAAATCAACTATGAACTCTATTCCAAAGCCATCAATATCGAGGCAAAGACTATGATTGACATGGCTGGAAAGCAGTACATACCGGCCATCATCCGGTATGTCACAAGTCTGGCAGACTCCATCAACAGCATTACGTCCGCCTGCGGCGAGGCAGACGTGAGCGTACAGGCGGAACTTCTCACCAAATGCTCCACACTCCTGGCCACCGCCAAGAAAGAACTGGCAAACTTGGAGAAAGTCACTGCTGAGGCTGCCACAAAAGAAGAAGGCCAGGAACAGGCAACCTTCTTCAAGGACGTGGTATTCTCCGCCATGAATGCCCTGCGGGCTCCCATTGACGAACTGGAGATGCTGGTGAATCAGGATTTCTGGCCGGTACCCTCCTACGCTGATTTGCTATTCGGCGTGTAAGACAATTCTTTTCTTCCCGCCATATCCACAGAAAGGCATCGGCTGCGCCGATGCCTTTCCTTTATCTTTTCTGTCAAATCTTCTAAAGCCAAGGTGTCGATATCATCGGATACATCAAAATATTATTAAAATCCATGAATTTCATTAAAGTTTTTCCAGATATTTGATAATATACTATTATTAACAAGTATAAAGGAGGTAACAGAATGAATATCACAAAATCAGATGGCGGATTGCTCATGAAACTCTATGGCGAAACCCTTCTCATTCAGCCCTGG
>CATKZA010000266.1 GCA_949841235.1 uncultured Clostridiaceae bacterium | reverse complement strand
ACCTGATATCAGCGCTCAGAAGCAATACGTCACAATCGGCATCCTTTTCCATAGAATGCACCAATACAGAGGAAAAGGATTGCCCCTCTCCGCCATATATGCTAAGGGAGATTTCCTGCTCCCTGCACCACCCGGCTCCATCCAAATCCTTCTGATGCGCCAGCACCTGGCATTCTATCCCCGAATCATATTCCCTGATGCTGTCGACCGCATCTTTCAACTGGCCCACATTCCCATTGGATATGATTTTTGCCACAATAGGTCTCATATCTTCCTCCTCCATATATCTGATAATCTCTCTAGCCCGGTGCGCCCACAGATGATTCTTCCTCCCATTCTCGTATCCCGCCAGGGCAAGTTCCCCGCCCCGCCCATCCTCTGACAGAATCCCTCGAATCATCTCCGGCAAGCGGTCCAAATGATCCAGATCATACATGACCATGCCCCGCTGATCCTCCAGTTCCAGGAAAAATGCGCTTCGGTCAGTCAGGGCAATCGTCCCGCAGCACAAGGCGTTGAACACCCTCTCGTGGGAACCGGCCTTGAACCAGGGCATCACATTCAGGGAAATTTTGGAACGGGCCGTCACCTGGATAGCCTCCCCATAATCGCAGGGCGGATGAATCCGCAGCAGTTCCCTCCCCGGGCAGGCAAAATCCTCCCAGCCATCTCCGTACACGTCCACGGAAATCCCGGCCTCCAATATGGTCTGCAATACCCGTTCCCGAAAGTAACTGCGGATAAAGCCATCCGCTTCCCGCAGTGCCGACAAATCATTGGCAATCTCCTCCCGGGACTCCTCCAACTGGTACGCTTCTATCATATGGTAAAATGCCTCTTCCGCCGTCCAGCAAGGATGCCCCGCCAGCTGATCCATCAGCTCCTCCTGCAGCACCCGAAGCACTTCATTCTTTCCCGCCAGCCTGTCCTTAAATGACCGGGAACTGGCATATGTGCCCAGAAAAGATATCTGGATATCCCTTTCCTCGTAGGGAATCCATCTCTCGAAACCGCTTCCCCCATGGGGCAGGAAACCCGTAGCTGGAATATTGGGATAATACTCCCTCAGATACGCCAGATGCTTGGCATCCGGTACCAGCACCGTGCAGCGGGAGGTGGCCTGCAGCAATCTGCCATGGTGGTAAAGGGGATGATCCAGCAGCTGGGTGCAGTACCTTCCGCCCCCTTCCAGGAGATAGGCGATCAGTTCCCTCTCCTCCTCCAAGGCCAGGGCATTAAAGGCAAATATCAGATCATACTTTTTCCCTCGGAAGATTTCTTCCTTCTTCCTCTCATATCGATCAAAATCACTGCCATCCAACACCTCCACAGAATAGCGTTTCCCCCACTCCGCCATCATGTCATCGGCAAATCCCTTCACGGAGCCATAGCCGGTGGCTCCCAAAATCACTAGAATACTGCGAATCTTCATGCCTCTCCCCCCAGCACCTGAGCCATTGTCATGTTTTTCATAGTTCTTCCTCCAGCGCCTGAGCCAGCGTCATGATCTCCATCCCCTTCTTTCTGGCACCGCCCTCCGTGGCATCCAGAATCCTGATTTCCCGCTCCTTCCCCGTTCTTCGGGCAATGCGACTCTCAATCCAGTCCAGATAAACTTTTAGATTCTTCCCCGTGGCAACCTTTCCGCCATCCACGGAATCCACCAGTATCCCCGTATCCTGCACCACCTTCGCCTGATCACGGGTGCCGCTGGCATGATCCATGGAATTCGTATACGCCAGATCCAGCCCCACGAAAATGATTCTCCTCGCCCCAATCCTCAGACATAGGTCTAACGCCAAAGTCATCACGGAACCGCCGCTCTCCACACACATCCAGCCCCTCTCTTTCGCCAGCTCCTCTGCCGGGGCAAAGCCTTTCTGGCACAGCAGGTATTCCTCTCCCTGATACCTTTCCACCACCCCGCTATACGTCGTGGACAGGAACAGCAGAGGCACTCCGCAGTCCTCCACCCCCTGTATCTGAGAGTATACCGTGGCATTTGCATCCAGCATAATCACATAATCAGGACGAATGCCCGCCGCCAGCAGTTTCTTTAACACCGTTCCCGCCGCCAGCAGGATGACTCCCTCCCTCTTCTTCCGCAACTGTTCCATATTCTTGTCCAGGGAAGGCCCTGCCGCCACGATGATGACTTCCCTTCCTCCAAAAAACGCCTCCAGCTGACGAATATTTCCTACCTCCAAACGGCAGTTTTTCCGATAATTCCCCAAAAGCGTCCGCCCCTGAATCCTGACAGAACTCTCCTCCAGGAAGTACGTCTCCAGCCGCTCCCGCAATGCCTGTTTTCTGATGCCCGGAAGAGCCGGATAGAATACGTAAAAGCCCCGTTCTTCCGAAAGGCCCATAGGCATTTTTCCAAGCTTATGTCCCGTGGGGTCATAAATCAGCTCGAAACGCCCGCTGTCAAAAAGTTCCCATAAGGGGGCAAACACCATGGCCAGAAGCAGAAGTTCCCTATTTGCCTCCACCACCTGAACAGATATATTAGCATCCATGGATAACAGTTCCCGGTAGGCATACCCCATGCCCAATCCATAAAATGCATAGGTCTCCTTTCCCTGGGCCAGCCATTCCTCCGCCAGGGAAAACGCCTCGGAAACCACATTTCCGTTGGTGTGCATATAGCGGGACTGCCCCTCCCGCCGGATTGCTATGGTGTCATAGCCGCTGGAAGTAGGCTCCACCACATATCCCTTTGCGGCACACTGCTCCACCGCGCCCACCAGCCAGTCCATGCTTGCATCCGAAATCTCCCCTTCCCCCGCAGCCTCCCTCGCCACGTCCTCCGGCAGAAGGGAATACAGCAGTTGCGGTGCCTTTTCCCCGCAGCTTCTGATGTTCTTCTTCAGCAACTCCTCATCTATATGTACTCCCAAAGCAGACACCAGCCTCTCCTCCAGCGCCACCAGCACCGGCTGCATCTGCAATTCGCAGATATCGGCCAGCATCACGTAATCCCTGGCCTCCTGCGCCCTCTGGAGATCCTGCAAAAGCAATGCCATTCCCTCCATATGAAAGACCGGAGCATCCCCATTCAATTCTTCCTGGTGCTCGCAAAGCATGCCAATGAGATCCGGAATCTCTTCAAAAAGTTCCCGCATCACGTTATTGCTCCGATAAAACTGCTGCCTTCTGCTGTAGCAGCAAAACCTTCCCATATTGCCAAGAACAGACTGCAGCCCATCCTTCAATAAATTCAAATCTCGTAATTCCATCCTAGCATCTGCCCCTTTTCCTTCTATATGCTGATTACTTTTGCGCCTGCAATCATGCCAGCCACAACAGCAAAATATGCCTTAACAGTCCCTGTCAAAGCATATTCTAACATAAAACCCATAACCTATCCACAGCTATCTACAATCCTCCGATAATTCCTCGCAAGATTCTTCCACAATTCCTCCGTCATTTCCGTTTCCAAGGTCAGAAGAAATCCTTTCTCGATATCGCTAAGTTCCACAATGTCTCCAGCAATCCCATAGTCCGGAAACCGCCTCAGCACCTCTGCCTTCATTTCGTTCAGCACATCGTGAGGCAGCCGGTCAAACCGTTCCAACATCAATCCCAGAGAATTCAGATAGTACATGC
>CATKZA010000265.1 GCA_949841235.1 uncultured Clostridiaceae bacterium | reverse complement strand
GGCGGCTATATGCCCCTCTATATGATGCACGCCCACCAAGGGCTTGCCTGCGGCATAAGCCAATGCCTTTGCCTCTCCCACGCCCACCAGGAGTGCGCCTACCAGGCCGGGGCCATAGGTGACACTGATGGCATCAATCTCCTCCAGTGACGTTTCTGCCTGTTCCAGTGCCTCTTCAATGACTTGGTTGATCCGCTCAATATGCTTTCTGGAAGCAATCTCCGGCACCACTCCCCCATACAGCGTGTGAATGTCAATCTGAGATGAAATGATATTAGACAGCACCTGGCGGCCATTTTTTACCACCGCCGCCGCCGTCTCATCACACGAGCTTTCTATTCCTAAGACTTTGATCTCTCTCATCACTCTAAATCAACCTTTTCCGCTTCTGCCCCCGTAACCTGCTGCCAGCCTAAGATTTTCCACTTGCCATCATCGTCCCTGCGGCAGACAAACCGCTCATACACCTTGGTCGTCTCCTTCTTGCCCTTGATGGTGGTGGCAGTCATTACTGCGGCACTGTCCTTACCATCCATCTCGACGATTTTCAATGTGTTGTTCTTCTGAACCACGCTGGGCAAAAATGTCTGCCCCGCATCCGCTCTCTTTTTCTTGTCATCCTTTAAATTCTTGAGCATATTCTCATATGTATTCTTTTCATCCTGCAAAAGCTCATTGTCATACAGCTTGCGGAGCTGCTTCAACACTGCCTCCATGTCCTTGTCGGAAGTATTTTCGTTGTACAGGCATCGATTGATTCTCCAGTACAATTTCACTACTTCCGTAGGCGTCTCCGGATACTTCGTCTCCAAATCCTTCGCCAGCAGCTTTCCCACTTCCGTGGTAGGCAAGACAGATTCCTGCGCCTTCTTCTCCGCCTGCTTATTCATCATAAAATATCCGGACAAAATTAATGCCGCTACCACCAGAATGGCAACAAATGCCCCTACGATTTTTTTTGTCATCTTATCCATACTCATCCTCATTTCTGCGCTGCATTTTATGTTGTGATTTCATTCCCGTGCCAGGCAACGCACAGACACATGGGCTCCGCCATCACTCCTCCGGAAAATATAGCGTGCAGCTCTTCCCATCCTTTCCAGGATATGCCGAGGGAAACACCTTGTTCACCGGCTTCATATAATCTTCCGGGCGAAGCAGGGATGGGCTGTAATGGGTCAGCCACATTTCCTTCACTTCCGCAGCCTTCGCCACCTCCGCCGCTTCCAGGAAGGTCATATGCTTCTTCTCTTCCGCCTTCGCCTGCTTTTCCTTCTCTCCGTACATTCCCTCACAGATGAGAAGGTCTGATTCCCGGGCATTTTCCACCAGGCTGTTCACCGGCCTGGTATCCGTGCAGTAGGTCAGCTTAATGCCTTTCCTTGGCGGCCCGATCACCATATCCGGGGTATAGGTATGCCCCTCCCACTCCATGGTTTCGCCTTTTTGAAGACGATTCCACAATTTCATAGGCACTTGATTGGCCTGAGCCTTTTCTACAAAAAATTTGCCTCCTCTGGGAACCATGATGCTGTACCCGTAGCAGGGAACGTTGTGATGCACCCGAAATGCCTTGAGATCATATCCCTGAATTTGAAAGGATTCCTCATTCTCCTTCAATTCCACAAAATTTAAAGAAAAAGGAAGTCCCGGCGCAATCACCCGGAGACTGTTGACCACTCTCTCCAGCCCCTTCGGGCCAATCAGCGTCACCGGCTCCGTCCTCTCCGCATTTCCCATAGACAGCAATAAGCCGGGCAGACCGCTGATATGATCCCCATGATAATGGGTAAAGCATATCGTATCTATGGCATGGACGCTCCATCCCTTCTCGCGAATGGCAACCTGCGTCCCCTCTCCACAGTCAATCAGGAGACTGCTTCCCTCCAATCTCGTCATCAACGCTGTCAGCCAGCGTCCAGGCAGTGGCATCATCCCACTGGTTCCGAGCAAACATACATCTAGCATATTTTCCGCTGCCTTTCCCAATAGATTCTGTTACTCATTACAGTAATATTATTTCCTGTTGCGCCCTCACAAGCATGCTTGCTCGATCCGCCTATCTTTATATATAATGCTTCGCATTATGATCTTGCCTGGCCCTCACAAGCACTCTTGCTCGATCCGCTTATTATTATATCACATCTTCCATATTTTTCCAACAAGCGACTTGGCTCTCAAATGTTATAATTCCGTCACTTCCTCTTCCTCGGGAGAGACAGCAAATCCGGCAATCATCTTATCATAGCATTCTTCGCAGAGAATGAAGCGATGACGGGTCATATCCTTTTTGGAAAAATAGCCCCACGCCTTCTCGGCCATAAAAACATCCTCCAGCAAAATCCCGCTGTCATCACTATGCTTTAACTTCCTGCCACATCCATTGCAAATCATCTCTTTCGACATTTCTCTTGTCCTCCCTGTACATAAAAGCATTACCGTTCGCTGCCAGAATAAAGGCGCAAAGTTTTGTCATGTTTTGAAGTACTAAAACCATTCACTCTATCATAAAATGACTTCCGGCATTTGTACAGTGGTAATGCATGGAAGTTAACAGCGGCAACCGGAACAAGGAGCGCCCACTTGTAATCCTCCGCTTAAATTCTGAATTGAATCATAACATGAGGCTTATCTCCATCAAGATCCCATCTTCCGCCGGATAGGAGTAATACCCCCGCCTGATTCCCAGTTCTTCAAAGCCAAATTTGGCATACAGTGCGATGGCTGGAGCATTGCTACAGCGCACTTCCAGCAAAACCCGCTCCACGCCCTTCCTCTGCACTGCCGCAAGCCCGTGGCGCAGCAATGCGCTGCCGAGGTTCTGCTTGCGAAATTCCTCTGCCATAGCCAAATTGCACAAATCCGCAGTATCAAAAGAACACCACAGCCCGCAGTATCCCACGATGGATTCGCCGCAGACAGCCACCAGATAGCAGTGATCCGGCGAAGACAGGGCATTGCGAAAACTCTCCTCGCTCCATGGCCTGGAAAAAATCTGCCGCTCCAGTTCAGCCACTTCCCCCAAGTCCGCCTGGCGCATCTCCCGAATCGTCACCCCATCCGGCATCTGCTCGCCCATATTCCCTTTCCGCCCCGCACTATGCACCATTGCCACCATTCTCTTCCTCTAGTCGATTTCCTCTTGCATCTGTCTTGCATCGTTACGACGCACCGCCATCTCCGCTCTCCTTCATCCTCTGCTCCCGCTCCCTCTCTGCCTGGGACTTCCGCAGATAAATCGGCCTGTGCTGTCCCGCTTCCTCCATGCGTCCTGCGCGAAAATAAACCTCTCCCAGCGCCGCCACCGCAGCCCCGCTCTGCCTATTCATATGCACCGGAGCCATCACATAAGGCACGGCAAGTTTCTCTTTTAGATAATCTATGTGTACCGGTATGCCATCTCCCAAGAGAATGACCCTCTCCCCCAAACCATTCACCTTGTCCGCAATCTCCTCTATCGCCACGGCACACTGTTCCGCCAGACATTCCAGCCCGGTATCCGCTATGCGGTAAATTCCCGTATACACTTGATTTCTCCTGGCATCCATCATGGGACAGATCAGCCCGTCTGCCACGCCTATGCGGTATGCCAGCCCCTCCAGAGTAGGTACCGGCACGATGG
>CATKZA010000264.1 GCA_949841235.1 uncultured Clostridiaceae bacterium | reverse complement strand
GCCTCCTCCTTGTAATCCTCATGCTCCTTGGAATACTTGCTGGCATAGGGATAGATTTCCTCCAAATCCGCCATGGTGAAAGGGGCTTCCTCCGGATACTCCCCGGAATACTCCTCGTCAAAATAAACCAGTTCCGGCTGGCGGTGCTTCAATTCCGTAATAATCAGACCAATCTGCAATCCCCAGTCTCCCAGATGCACGTCCCCGATCACCTGATGTCCCAGATAGCGAGCCGTCCTCTTAATGCTCTCCCCAATCACCGCAGAGCGCAGATGCCCCACATGTAGCGGTTTTGCCACATTGGCACCACCGTAGTCGATGACAATCGTCTTCTTCTCCCCTGCTGCCCCACAGCCAAACCTGTCATCAGATGCCATCTCGTTCACATAGTCCGCCAAGAACTCATCCGCCACCACGATATTGATAAATCCCGGCTTCTGGGCAGAAATCTCCTGAAAGGTAGCACTCCCCTCCAAGAGTTCCACCACTTCCTCCGCCATCTGAATGGGTGCCTTGTGGTACTCCTTTGCCGCCGCCAGCGCACCATTGCACTGATACTGGCACAAGTCCGGCCGATTGGACAGAGCCACCTTTCCATATTTCCCATCGTACCCCGCCTTCTCAAAGGCAGCACGCAACTCTTCCTGCAATAATTCCATCAATTGTTTCATATAAAATCCTCATTTCTGCAAAAGTAAATTTAAAGTGAATTTTATTCACATTGAAAACCCTGTTCCCCTTTGCTTTTTTGTGCATAAAGCAACATTTGTGTTCCATATTTCTCTAAAAGACTTTCCCAAATTCCAATCTTCTGCGTTAGATGCAATGCGCCAATGGCACACGACTGATTAACGCAAACTATCAGTAATTCTTATTCACAGCCAGACAATATCCCATCCAGCACTTTAAAATACTCTGGGAATGTCTTCTTGCAGCACTGGCAGTCTCCAATCACCATATTTCCCGCTCGCAGACCCGTCACGGCAAAGGCCATGGCAACCCGGTGGTCATCATAGGTATCCACCCTGATTCCCTTCGGCTTTCCCGGCCAGATCACAAGGCTGTCCTCCCCCTCACGGCACTTGATGCCCATGCGCTGCAGCTGGGTGGCAATCACATGAATCCGATCCGACTCCTGTCCCCGGATATGCCCGATTCCCGTTATCGTAACCGGCGAATTGGCAAAGGGGGCAATGGCCGCCGCCGTCAGCGTCTGATCCGAAAAGTCGCTAAAGGATGCTTCAAATCCTTTCAAACTTCCCACAGGGGGTGCCACCAGCCGCAGCCGCTCCCCGCCATCTTCCCCCGGCTCCCATCGAAGCTCGCATCCCATCTCTTCCAGAATATCTAAAAAGCCCATATCCCCCTGGAGGGAATCCCTGCGCATCCTGCGCACCACGGCACTGCCCCCCGTCACTGCCGCCATGGCATAGAAATAGCACGCCGCCGAAACATCCGGCTCTATCTGATACCGCCTTCCGAGATAACGGCTCCGAGACACCCGATAGACATTTCCCGACAGCCTCTCCACCCCGGGATGGCCAAATTGCCTCATCATCTGCTCCGTCATTTCCACATAGGAGCGGGCTTCCCTCGTTCCCGTAAGGGTAATTTCCAACTCTCCAAAGCGCAGGGGGGCTACCATCAGTAAGGCGCTCAGGAACTGACTGCTCCTGTCAATATTTAAGGAGACGGCACCACTGCCCACCTCCTCCCCAATCCCCCGAATGACCATAGGAAAAGTATCCTCTTCCTCCAGACAGTCGATTTCCGCGCCCAGCTGGCGCAGGGCAACCAGCAGTTCCTCCATAGGCCGCTTCTTCATCTGCTCCGTGGCACTTACCCGGTATGTTCCCGGATTCATGGCAAGAAATGCGGTGAGAAATCTGGCCGCCGTTCCCGCACTGCCCACGAAAATCTCCGCCCGACTATTGGGAATCCTGCCCTGCTGCCCCTGAATCGTCACCCGCTTGCCATCCTCTTCCTGCGCCACGTCAAATCCCAGATCCTGCAATGCCCGCAGAAAATAGACAGAATCGTCACTGGAAAGCACCCCCTCCAGCACTGACTCCCCCTCTGCCATGGCGGCCATGAGCAACGCCCGGTTGGTAATGCTTTTGGAACCCGGCACCTCCACGTCAATATGAAGAGGTTCATTCACAGATTTCACTTCGTAATCCATCTCCCGCCCCATTTCCTTTCATCCATTCTATCATGCGTAAATCGGCGCAACGAACGCAAAAAACAATAATTTTTGTCGTTCACTATAAAAATTATAATTCATTTTTTCAGCGTGGTGCTTTTAGTACTAAAACCCATGCATGTCACCTCAACTATTGTCCGGCTTCCGCATCCCCCTGTTTCTCTTCATAAATCTTGCGGTATACCTGATCAATCTTTTCCTCCTCCAATGTAGTATCCAAGAAAAACTCCACCGCATACAGTGCCTGTGCCACCAGCATCTCCAGACCATTCACACCAATCATCCCCAGTTCCTTGGCCTGTGCCACCAACTTCGTTTTCAAGGGATTGTAGATCACATCCACCACCGCCTCGCACTCAGGGAATTTCCTCAAATCCACCGGGCTGGCATCACACTTGGGATACATCCCCACCGGGCTGGTATTGGCTATGAACCGGGCATCTGCATGCTTTTCAAAACACTCCTCATAGGTGATGGCCGAGGCAGTCTTTCTAATGTCCACAATGACAATCTCACCGGCCCCCAACTTCTCCAGCACGGCCACCACGGCCTTGGATGCGCCTCCGTCTCCCAGAACCACGCACTTCTTTCCCCCAACCTGGATGCCATGCTTCTCCAGCATATACAGAAAGCCCGAGAAATCCGTATTATGCCCCTCCAGCCTGCCATCTCTATTGACAATGGTATTCACTGCCCCGATGGCCTTCGCATTGTCATCCATGCCATCCAGATAGGGAATCACATCCTGCTTGTATGGAATGGTCACATTGATGGCGCGAAAATCCCGCCTCTCCATAAAATCCCTAAATTCATCCTTTGACAGCGGGCAGAGATCATAGCGGTAATCCGCCAGCATCTCATGAATATCCTTAGAATAACTATGCCCCAACTTCTCTCCTATCAAACCGTAATCCATCTTACGCCTCCTATTCTTGTCTCTGTCTGTTACTTTATCTTTGCCTTCTTTCCAACGCCCCTTGCCCGCAGCATCTTCTTATAAGCCGCCTTTTTCTTCTTTGGCACTTTGATGGATGCCTTTGCATGGATGCCCTTAAAGGCACTTGCCCCCACAGATTTCTTCGACAGTTTTGCCGTTTTCACCGTAATTTTCTTCAACTTCTTGCAGCCGTAAAATGCCTTTTTCCCAATCTTTGACACCTTGGATGGAATGGAAATCTTGGTCAGCTTCTTGCATTTGTAAAAAGCCTTTGCGCCAATGGATGTGACGTTCTTTCCAATGGTGGCAGTCTTGAGTTTTGAGCATCCGCTAAAAGCATTGGCGGATATCCCGGTCACCTGATAATTCACGCCCTTTAGCTTGACTGTGGAAGGAACCGCCGCCTTGGTGATTTTCTTCGTTGCCGCTTTTTTAACGGAAACCGTCTTTCCAGCCTTCGTCACCACATACACCAAGTTCGTCTTCTT
>CATKZA010000263.1 GCA_949841235.1 uncultured Clostridiaceae bacterium | reverse complement strand
TAGAAATTTGATGTGGAAGCTGTTCATCCCATCATAAGGTGCGAGACATCCGGTGGATGTCTGTTTAGCACGGACCGAAACGGAGTGTAGACACGATGCCGTTAGGCAGCGGGTCTATCGCATGATAGGATGAATGGCTGTGAATAGTAACATAGGAAAGGCATAGGTATATTTATGAGGTTCAGGCCATGCATTGACATTCACAATGGCAGGGTGAAGCAGATTGTGGGCGGGAGCCTGCAGGATGCGGGAAATCTGGCAGAGGATAATTTCGTCTCGGAATATGACGGGGGATTTTATGCTGACTTATATAGAAGGGATGGATTGTCCGGAGGGCATATCATCATCCTGAATAGGGAGGGAACCAGGTATTACCGGGAAGACATGGCTCAGGCCAGGAAGGCGTTGGAGGCGTTTCCGGGAGGGCTGCAGCTTGGCGGGGGAATCCATCAGGGAAATGCGGAGTTTTTCTTAGATCTGGGAGCCACCCATGTGATCGTCACATCCTATGTGTTCCGCCAGGGCAGGATAGATTATGATAGGCTGGAAGCCCTGTCCCGCCAGATAGGCCGGGAGCATCTGGTGCTGGATCTCAGCTGCAGGCTGGCGGGGGAGGAGTATTACATCGTGACGGACCGCTGGCAAAAGGTAACGGAGGAGCCTATGACGGAGAATACTTTGGAAAAGCTGTCTAGGTACTGTGATGAATTTCTGATTCATGCGGTGGATGTGGAGGGGAAGGCATCCGGCGTGGAGCGGGAGGTGGTGCGCAGGCTGGGCGCATACTGCGGCTTGCCGGTTACCTATGCGGGAGGCATTCATTCCCTGGAGGATATCCGCTGGATCGGAGAGGCGGGAAAGGGGCATGTGGATTATACCGTGGGAAGCGCCTTGGATCTTTTCGGGGGAGAGATTCCCTACAGCGAGCTGATATCGCAAGTTGTTACATAATTGTTGTGAGAATGTAATAAATATTTCGGGGATTGTTTGTGAAATGAATCAAAATATTGTGTATGTAACGATTTTCAGATTGAGAATTGTATAAAATGCATATATCGCTGTTGGTATATGTATTTTTTTTGTGCAAAACACACATAAATAATATGAAAAGTTTTAAAGTTTAGAATTTTATGAGAATCTAGGGGTTGAAATTTTAATTTATTATGCTATAATTGTTACATAAATGTTAAGGAAAAATTAAAAATTCCACGAAATATGAATTTGATGGGTGGGATTCGTGTGAAAATAAATTTCACACAAAAATTTGTGTCTGGGGCTTAAATGCCGCAGGTCATGGAAAGGTATGGGAATTATTATGAACTTTAAAAAATTTGCAATGCTAATGATATCATGTGCGGTGTTGTACGGCATTTCAGGAAATACTGCTTCGTCAGCCACGATGGATGGCATTACAAATATTGACGCAGTGCAGCAGACATCACAGCCCGCTGAGGATGGAAAGAAGGATCTGGAGGTGATTCCGGTGGTGACGGCATCGCCCCAGGTGACGGCATCGCCTCAGGCGACAGTGAAACCTCAGGTATCTGTAAAGCCCCAGGTGTCAGCGATGCCCGGCACTGTGAAGAAGAATACAGTTTCCAAGAAAAAGAAAGCAAAGAAATCTTCTAAAAAGTCTTATACGAAGGCTGAATTGCGGCTGATGGCTGCAATCATCAACTGCGAGGCAGGGGCGGAGAGTTATCAGGGGAAGCTTGCCGTGGGCATCGTGATTATGAATCGCGTCCGCTCCAATAAGTTCCCCAACACTGTGAAAAAGGTGATTTATCAGAGACGGCAGTTCTCTCCTGTGCACAATGGCTCATTGAAGAAGAGACTTCGTCAGTACGACAGGGGCAAGATTCGCTCTTCCCAGTGGAAGGACTGCATTTCCGCTGCGAAGAAGACTTTGTCCGGACAAAAGACAATCGTATACAAGGGCAGAGTAAAGAGCATGAAGAACTATAAGTTCTTTAGCGTCAGGCTCAGGGGTGCGAAGATGCGCTTGGGCGGCCATCGATTTAAATAGACATGCGTCATGCTTTCTATATGTTGCGGCAGAAAAATTGCCGCAGCATATTTTTTTGCTTTGCTATTTGGTAAAAATGTGGTATGATAGATATTAGTATGTATAATACTGGTTTTATGGATGGACGGTTGCCATTTACATTGGCAACAGGATATTCCGTGGCAGACGGCATTCTTGCCGGCTGTGAGAATGACATCACCGAAGGAGGAGCATGCAGTGAGTGATATATGCGAAGATCGCGCAGAGAAATCAGAGGTGGTTTCCCGTCATTTCATTCAGAATGTAATTGACCAGGATTTGGAGGAGGGAACCTATGAAAAGATTGTCACTAGGTTTCCGCCGGAGCCCAACGGTTATCTGCATATTGGTCACGCCAGATCCATTTTGCTGAATTCAGGACTGGCGAAGGAGTACGGGGGGGATTTCCATCTCCGCTTTGACGACACCAATCCCACGAAGGAAAAGGCCGAGTTCGTGGATTCCATCATGGAGGACGTGCGCTGGATTTGTGGGGAATTGGACAGGGAGAAGGTATTTTATGCCTCTGACTATTTTGATGCCATGTATGATTGCGCTGTAAAATTGATTCAGAAGGGAAAGGCATACGTGTGCGACCTGTCTGCGGAGGAGATGAGGGAATACCGAGGGACTCTGAAGGAGCCGGGGAAGAACAGCCCTTACAGAGAGCGTTCTGTGGAGGAGAACCTTGACCTGTTTGAGAGGATGCGGGCCGGGGAGTTTGAGGATGGCTCCCGGGTGCTTCGAGCGAAAATCGATATGGCCTCCTCGAATATGAATATGAGGGATCCCGTTCTTTACCGGGTGGCCAGGATGAAGCATCACAATACGGGAGACAAGTGGTGCATCTATCCCATGTACGATTTTGCCCATCCCATTGAGGATGCCGTGGAGGGCGTGAGCCATTCCCTCTGCACGCTGGAATTTGAGGATCACCGCCCTCTGTACGACTGGGTGGTCAGGGAGTGCGAGTTTGACCATCCCCCCAAGCAGATTGAGTTTGCGAAGCTGTATCTTACCAATGTGGTGACGGGAAAGCGGTACATCAAGAAATTGGTGGAGGATGGCATTGTGGACGGCTGGGATGACCCCAGGCTGGTATCCATTGCGGCTTTGCGCAGGAGGGGATTTACGCCGGAATCCATCAGGATGTTTATAGAGCTATCCGGCATTTCCAAGGCAAACAGTTCTTCTGACTATGCCATGCTGGAATATTGCATCAGGGAAGATTTGAAGATGAAGCGTCCTCGCATGATGGCGATTCTAAATCCCATTAAGCTGGTGATTACCAACTATCCCGAAAATGAGATAGAGTATCTTGACGTGTCCAACAATCAGGAAAATGAGGCGATGGGAACTAGGAAAGTGCCTTTCGGCCGTGTCCTCTATATTGAGAGGGACGACTTCATGATCGAGCCGCCGAAGAAGTATTTCCGGCTGTATCCGGGGAACGAGGTGCGGCTGATGAATGCCTATTTCGTGACCTGCACGGATTATGTGACGGACGAGGCGGGCAATGTGACGGAGGTGCACTGCACTTACGATCCGGAGACGAAGAGCGGCTCCGGATTCAGCGGCAGGAAGGTGA
>CATKZA010000262.1 GCA_949841235.1 uncultured Clostridiaceae bacterium | reverse complement strand
CGGACAATTGCGGCGAGATCGTACTGGACAAGCTGTTTATCCGGCATATCAAAGAGCAGTTCCCCGGGCTGCGGATCACAGCCATTGTGCGCGGGGAGGATGTGATTAACGACGCGACGCATGCCCCCCTCCACCGTTATCGAACCGTGAATGGTGACATGCCATCATTTTCATTCGCAGTCAATGAATTCCAAGGAGTTTTGATATTCGTCACTGGAAAACAGGTCATGAACCACGAATCTTGCCACAGACCGCAGCAATACAAAAGATTGCCTGTCCCCATCGGGATTATCCACTCCCAGAAGCCCCATCAGATTTCCGTCATAGAACAGGGGAACGGCCATGGAGTTTCTCGTTTCCCGCAGTTCTTCTCTCCGGCGCTCCCCGGAAATTTTCTCCAATGTCTCCTTCATAAAGGATTGAATATAATTTTCTGTATTCTCAAACCAAGGAAACCATCGCTCAATAGAAGATATTTCCATATGCTGTTCCCTTTCCTTCAATGAGGGGACATGCGCCTTGCACCATTCATAAGTATTGTCCATCCATCTCCTCTCAGGGTTGAACTGAATGATGTATGCCCTTTCCCCCCGATAATACTGGCCAACCATGGAGAGCACCTCACCAATTGCCACATCTACATCCTGGCTGGCATGCAATACATAGATACACTCAATTAAGATATTTTGCAGCTGCAGCTGCCATTCCAATTCCTGAATCATTCCTTCTTTACTCATATACTAATTCTCCCAGCATCAAATTTTTAGAACATTATCATGATGTATTCTACCCAATTTCTTCCATAAAAGAAACAAATCTAACTATTCACAGCCGCCCATCCTTCCATAGGCTCAATGCCTCATGCATCGTTCGCTTCTGCAAAACTTCGTCTGTCGCATGCGGGACGAACAGCTTCCACAGCAAATTTCCAAAAAAAACAGAATCTTATGCGCACGCACAGCGATTGGCTTATTTCCAGAAATCAATGTGAATAGTTACAAACAAAAAACAAATGCATATATATCACACAATAAAAATATATACTGAAAATTATAACTCAAAGTAGCTATATTCGTCAAATGATAATTCAACAACACATCTAAAAGTTATCTCTCAAATTGGGTAGAATATAGTAAACTAAAGGAAAGCGGGTACTATATATGATTGAAAATGATATTTTGAAACGAATTGACAGCTTATGCAAATGGAGGCACTGGTCACTGTACCGCCTGGCAAAAGAAGCCAATATTCCCTACTCCAATTTGAGCAATATTTTTAACCGGCAGACATGCCCATCCATCCCCACCCTGGAAAAAATCTGCGATGGATTCGGCATGTCCCTGTCGGAGTTTTTTGAGTTTCAGACACCCCCGAAAACACATGGCGGATTTTCCCACCAGGAAGAGGAGATGATCTATGCGCTCCGCTCCCTCTCCAAGAAAGATCGGGAATTGTTTCTGACCTATCTGAATGGTCTCTGCCACAAAAAACTATAATCGCCCGAGAAATAATTTCCCAAACTATTTTTATCGTTGAATATCAGGGAAACAATGTCCCCTCTTCTATCACAATTCTCGCATCTCAGTGATAATCCAGCCTCCGTTGATCATCTCGCAAGTGTATTGGTACTTCTGCTTCACCACTTTCGTCGTGGCATCCCCATATGAGACCTTGATTTTCTCTCTGGAATGGATTTTCACCTGGGTGGAAGTGGTAAATTCAACCGATGCGATGGAACACTTCTTCACCTCCTCTCGAATACCCCGCTTATGGTAATTTTTCACCAGCGCGCACTGCTGATCATAAACCTGGCTCCCCTCCGCCAGCACCAGATGCATCTCCCCGATATCCCCTGTATTCACCGCCTTCGTAAAAGTCTGTATATACTGCTGAAAGGCCCCCTTATACGCCTCTGGGGATGCTGTAAAATCACTCTGCTCTCCCTCCTTTTGATTGATAGCGCCCTCAAGACTGCCTTCTGATATCTGTGGCAATCCCTCCGGCCAATCTTGATATCTGGACAACGCATTCCCCTTGGAAATTGGCATCTCTGCCCCGGTTCCAGAGGCTCTCTCTTCCTCCCCAAGGGATGCCGACTTCTCCTCTTTTCTCTCCGTCATCTCTGCCCCGGTCTGTCTCCCTTTTTCCAAAGGCCCCACTCCCGTACTGCAAGTGATGCCCACCGCCCCGGCAAGAATGAGCAGCAGGGGGAATAGCATCCATCTGGAATAGCCCTTCCTGTCACTGATGGCCCGGATTCTCCTCTCCATCTCCCTGCCCCTCCTGCTCATAGGCATCAGGGAATAGCGAAATTCCCCCCAGCTGGCATCTCCGGCAAGACGCACCAGCATCTCGCCGTAAGAGAAGCGCCTTTCCTCCCCCAGCATGGCAATCACCGTCTCGTCGCAGAACATTTCCGCATCTTTCTTGGAGCAAGATACCGCCAGCCATACAAAGGGATGAAACCAGTATACCGACACCAGAAGCATCCGAAACATCCCCCAGATATGATCTCTGTGCTGATAATGCACGTATTCGTGGGTGATAATCTGCTCCAGTTCCTCCTCGCTTGCCCTCCCCTTTCCAAGAATCAGCTCTTCCGGAATATAGATCACCGGCCGGAAGAAGCCATACAGGCACGGGCTTTTCATATCTGATACAGCGTATATTTTCACCCGGTTCCTTCTCCCCCAAAGCGTCCTGTTCCCCCTCAGCCGCCTCATAAGGCACAGGTTGGACATGAGAAGCCACAGAAGAAGCCCTCCGGAAACTGCTGCCCACGCCCTGGGCAAAATCCTTCTCCAATCAGCAATGCCGGCCAGATTCTGAAAAAAAGTCTCCCCTGCCCGAACATCTTCAAACTCTGCCACCATGCCCTGACCAATCTTTTCATGCTCTCCGTCCCGGTCGCCCCCCTCGGACAGGATTTCCGCAGAATCCACGTCGATCAACGAGCCGATTCCTGCCAGCGGCGTCTCATTCCTCCCAGAACTCCTGATTCCGCCATTCTGCCCTGCTCTTTTATCCAGATTCCAGGTAGACACCTTCCGGGAAACCACATCTCCCACGCTAAAGGGAGTGGATATCACGTTTACCGGCACAAGAAGCCTCAGCAGCACCACCAGCCACAAGGCATAGATTCCGGCATAGCGTACCCTGCCCGCAAAGGCCCTGCGAATTCCCAGAATCATCACCACCAGCAAAGAAGATTCCAAAATCCAACCAAAAAAACTTCCCATTACTTCCCCATTTTCCTTTCCATGTTTCTCACTGGTAACTATTCAGCCTTACGGCTTCATAGTTACACACACAACTCATATTTTTGACAAAATACATGTCAAAAATCCTCGTATAATATCCCCTGCCAAACAGTTACTCTCACTGTTTCTTTTCCGCTTCCCGCAATATTTCCTGCAATTCCCGGATATCATCCCGGGACAGGTCATTCTGGCGCACCAAGGCGCTCATCATCATGCCGATGCTCCCGTCATAAATACGCTGAAGGAAATCCCTGGTTTCCTGCACCACCACGTCCTCCTTCTTTACCTTCCGGTTATCCAGCCCCAGGGGAAGAACGATATTCTCCCATACATTCAATGACGGAATCAGATTAAAATCCTGAAAAACGAATCCAAT
>CATKZA010000261.1 GCA_949841235.1 uncultured Clostridiaceae bacterium | reverse complement strand
ATTCGTGCTGATGCGCCGATTGAAGAAAGAAGGGGTTGGCATCATCTTCGTAACCCATTTCCTGGAGCAGGTGTATGCGGTGTGCGATCGGATTACGGTGCTTCGGAATGGGGAACTGGTGGGAGAGTATGAGACCGCCGATCTGCCCAGAGTGGAACTGGTTGCCAAGATGATGGGCAAGGACTTTGACGATTTGGCGGATATCAAGGGCGCTCATAAGGCGCTGGAGAAGTTTGAGCCTATCGTAGAGGCAAAGGGGCTGGGACGCAAGGGCAGCATTCGCCCCTTCGACTTTACCATGAACAAAGGCGAGGTGGTGGGGCTTACCGGGCTGCTCGGCTCTGGACGTTCCGAGCTGGTGCGGGCAATCTACGGTGCAGATAAGCCGGACAGCGGCGAAGTGCTGGTCAAGGGAAAGCCGGTGAAGATCAATGCGCCCATCGATGCTATGAAACTTGGCATGGCGTATCTGCCGGAGGATAGAAAGAAGGACGGAATCCTGGCAGACCTTTCCGTGAGGGAGAATATCATCATTGCGCTTCAGGCGAAGAAGGGAATGTTCCACCCCATGAGCAGGAAGGAGATGGAGGAGGCCGCCGACAAGTATATCAAGATGCTGCAGATTAAGACGGCAAGCCGGGAGACTCCCATTAAGAGCCTGTCTGGCGGAAATCAGCAGAAGGTGATTATCGGCCGCTGGCTTTTGACGAATCCTGACTACCTGATTCTGGATGAGCCTACCCGAGGCATTGACATCGGTACCAAGACGGAGATTCAGAAATTGGTGCTGGATCTGGCGGATCAGGGAATGGCGGTGACATTCATTTCCTCCGAGGTGGAGGAGATGCTCCGTACCTGCTCTCGCATGGGCGTTTTGCGAGATGGAAAAAAGGTAGGGGAAATTACTGGGGAAGATCTTTCCCAGGAGGGAATTATGAAAGCGATAGCGGGAGGTGGCAGTGATGAGTAATGAAAAGAAAGCAAATGCTACCGCAGGTTCCGGGTTTGACATTAGAAAGATTACTTCCATGCGGCTGTTTCTGCCGATTGTCTGCCTGTTAGCGGTATTGTTGGTGAACGTGATTACCACGCCGAATTTTTTTGCCATTTCTATCAGCAAAAATGGCGTATTGTCCGGATATATCGTGGATGTCATTAACAGAGCCTCCGAGCTGGTGATCCTGGCGGTGGGCATGACCTTGGTGACGGCGGCCAGCGGCGGCCAGGATATCAGCGTGGGTGCCGTGATGGCGGTGGCGGCAGCGGTGTGCTGCCAGATACTCTCCGGCGGCCAGGTATCTGTAAACACGCTGGCAAATCCCATTATCTTGGGAATTGTGGCTGCTATTCTGGCATCTGCTCTCTGCGGGGCATTTAATGGATTCTTGGTGGCGAAGCTAAATATCCAGCCCATGGTGGCCACCCTGATTCTCTTTACCGCCGGCCGAGGCATTGCCCAGCTGGTGACAAACGGCCAGATTACATACATTCGCGTGGGTTCTTATCAGGTCATGGGCGGATATATTGGAAAATGTCCTATTCCCACGCCGATCTTTATCGCCATCGCGGTGGTTATTATCGTGTCCCTGATCTTGAAAAAGACGGCATTGGGGCTGTATATCGAGAGCGTGGGCATCAATGGAACGGCTTCCAGATTGGTGGGATTGAATTCTACCATGATTAAGTTCCTGACCTATGTCATCTGCGGCGTGATGGCGGGCATTGCCGGAGTGGTTGCCTCCAGCCGCATCTACTCCGCTGATGCAAATAATATCGGATTGAATCTGGAGATGGATGCCATTTTGGCAGTTGCCCTGGGCGGCAATGTGCTGGGTGGCGGCAAGTTCAGCCTGATGGGTTCCGTGATCGGAGCATATACGATCCAGGCGCTTACCACCACGCTTTATGCCATGAGCGTTAAGGGCGACCAGCTTCCAGTGTACAAGGCGATTGTGGTTATCATTATCGTTATCATTCAGAGTCCGGTATTTAAGCAGTTTCTTGCCAATCGCAAGGCGAGGCAGGCTTCTGTAGTGAAAGGGGGGAATTGATGATGGGAGTTTTTAAGACGAATACAGCGACAAAAAAGAAAATTAACGGAAATACTTTCCTCCTTTTGGTTACCATTCTGCTCTTTGTGGTAATGTACGTAGCGGGCATGATTGTCTTTGGGGACAAGGGATTTGCCAAGCCACAGATGTTCCTGAATCTCTTTATCAACAATGCGGGTCTTCTGGTGATTGCAGTGGGCCAGACTATCGTAATGATTACTGCGGGAATTGATATTTCCGTGGGTTCTGTCACTGCGCTGGTGTGCATGGTGATGGCGAATCAGATGGAAAACCACGGCGTGAATGCCTACGTGGCAGTGCTGATGGCGCTGGGAATTGGCTTGGCATACGGCGTGGTACAGGGATTCCTGGTATCCTATCTGGAAATTCAGCCATTTATCGTCAGCTTGGCGGGACTATTCTTCGGCAGGGGTCTTACTTCTATGATTAGTACGGAGATGATTGCCATCAAGGATAAGACCTTCCTTGCCTGGGCAAATTATAAGATCTATCTTCCCATCGGCTCTTACAGCCGTCGGGGGAAATTCCTTCCGGCCTACGTGTTTCCTTCCGTGGTGATTGCGCTGATTATCGTGCTGATCGTGGCATTGATTATGAAGTTTAGCAAGTTTGGCAGGGAAGTGTATGCCGTGGGCGGCAATGCCCAGAGTGCCATGATGATGGGCTTGAATGTGAAGAGGACGAAGTTCAAGGCCTATGTGATGAGTGGATTCCTGGCTGGATGCGGCGGATTCCTCTTCTGCCTGAACAGTTGTGCCGGATTCGTGGAGCAGGCCAAGGGGCTGGAGATGGATGCCATCTCGGCATCGGTCATCGGCGGAACGCTGCTTAGCGGTGGCGTGGGCACGCCCTTTGGAACCATCTTCGGCGTGTTAATCAAGGGAACGATTCAGCAGTTGATCACCACCCAGGGAACTCTTTCCAGCTGGTGGGTGCGCATCGTGCTATCCGCACTGCTCTGCTTCTTCATCGTGCTGCAGGCTATTATTGGAAAGATGAAGAAGAAGGCATAATTGATGTTTTATATGTAGATGATTTAGTAACTGCTCAGTACTGCTATGTAACTATGAAGCCGTAAGGCTGGATAGTTACATGATTTAGAGGTAATCCTTAGGATTACCTCTAATAGTTTTTACTGTATAGGAAATTGCTCGAAATGAAGAACGCTGGTTCTGCGTTTTTCCAAGGTTTGCTAAGAAAGAATAGAAGTAATTCAGCTGATGTCAATAGCGCCTAATCAGCCATTCTACGAAAAGAATGGAATGCTTAGAGATAGCGTAGACGTGATGTATGCGAATGTGAATTCGTAAGCAACAAGGGCAACTAGTGTCTGTGGCTTGGCGCTGTCTGCCGCAGGCGGGGAAGGGATATGGCAGCGCAGAAACGAGGTAAGAATATGGGTGATAGCAAGGCGGCGATTGAGAGTGGAAGGACGATGCTGGGAATTGAATTTGGCTCTACCAGGATTAAGGCGGTGCTGATTGATGGGGAACACAATCCCATTGCATCGGGAGGACATGTCTGGGAGAATCGCTTGGAGAATGGATTTTGGACGTATTCCTTGGATGATATCTGGAA
>CATKZA010000260.1 GCA_949841235.1 uncultured Clostridiaceae bacterium | reverse complement strand
CCCAGATCACCTGCGGCACCCATGCCCTGACCGTTGCCCTGTCCGCCCTGCTGCGGCCGGGGGACGAACTGCTGTCTCCGGTGGGGAAGCCCTACGATACCCTGGAGGGGGTGATCGGCATCAAGGAGGACAATCCCCCGGGCTCCCTGAAGGAATTTGGCATCTCCTACCGCCAGGTGGATTTGATGGAGGATGGCTCCTTTGACTTTGATGGAATAGAGAGGGCTTTGAATGACAAGACAAGGCTGGTGACGATTCAGCGCTCCAAGGGCTACGCCACCAGAAAGACTTTGTCCGTGGACAGGATCGGGGAACTGATTGCCTTTATCAAGGAAAAGAGGCCGGATGTGATCTGCATGGTGGATAATTGCTACGGAGAATTTGTGGAAAAGAAGGAGCCTATTCAAGTAGGGGCGGATTTGTGCGTGGGTTCCCTGATCAAAAATCCCGGGGGCGGGCTTGCCCCCATCGGGGGATATATCGTGGGGAAGGAAGAATATATCGAACTGTGCGCCTGTCGCCTGACGGCACCGGGGCTGGGAAAGGAAGTGGGGGCTACCCTGGGAGTGAATGGCGCCTTCTTTCAGGGGTTCTTTCTGGCACCCACAGTGACCGCCGGGGCTTTGAAGGGAGCGATTTTTGCCGCCAACGTGTATGAAAACTTAGGATTTCCGGTGGTGCCGGACAAATCAGAGTCCCGGCATGATATCATCCAGGCAGTCACCTTGGGTTCCCCGGAGGGGGTCATCGCCTTCTGCCGGGGGATTCAGGCCGCATCCCCGGTGGACAGCCACGTCGCACCGGAGCCTTATGCCATGCCCGGGTATCACAGCGACGTGATTATGGCGGCGGGGGCCTTCGTCCAGGGTTCTTCCATCGAGCTGAGCGCCGACGGCCCCATCGAGCCCCCCTATGCCGTGTACTTTCAGGGGGGGCTTACCTGGTATCATGCCAGATACGGGATTACCATGTCCCTGCAATACATGAAGAATGCAGGACTGATACAGGGCAAATTGATTCCTTGACTGCCAGGCGGGGGCGGGGGTCGATTTCCTGCTAAAAATGTCGTACTCGGTTAAAAACTATCGAAAAATACATCAGATTTTCACAAAATCCCTTCTATACAAAGAAGGGATTTTGTGTTACCATGAATATTGTGTATATTTATGGCAAATTTTGGATTGTCTCTGGGGAACCTCCTGAAAAGGAGGATAAATGGACAAAAAAAGATTGATTATGACCGACCTGCCCGAATCGGAGCGGCCTTATGAAAAATGCCGGGATCGGGGTGCCGCCGTCCTGTCAGATGGGGAACTTCTGGCAGTAATTATAAGAGCAGGGTATCAGGGGCAGAGGGTAACGGAACTGGCAGAAAAATTACTTTCCAAGACACCTAACGGGGGTCTGGCGGGAATATGCAAGATGACCTATGAGGAATTGACGGAAATCAGGGGAATCGGCATGGTGAAGGCCGTCCAGATATTATGCCTGTCGGAACTGGTGAACCGCATCCTGCGCTCTCGGATTTCGCCGGATTCTCTGACCTTTCACGATCCGAAAACGATTGCCGCCTACTTTATGCCCTCCATGCGGCATCTGGAGACGGAGCAGGTGCGCCTGCTGGTTTTGGACGGCAAGAATGCCGTGACGAAGGAACTGGTGATCTCCAGTGGCTCTTTCAATTCGGCCATGGCGGCACCTAGGGAAGTGTTCCATTATGCTCTGAAATATAAAGCGGTTTCCATCGTGCTGCTGCACAATCACCCATCGGGGGATCCCACGCCCAGCAAGGCAGATCTCCGACTGACCAGAAAGCTGGCGGATACCGGGAAGATGATCGGGATTCCCCTGCTGGACCACATTGTCATTGGGGACAATCAATTTACCAGCTTTATGCTTCAGGGCTATCTGTCCTAATAAAATATAGGTTGGGCGAGGTTTTCCGGGATACGGAGACTTTGAAATTTAGGAGGCTGTTAATTTATGGCAAAAAAAGTCTTTGGCATTGATTTTGGTACCAATGTCATTAAAGTATATAAAAAGGGAGATGGCATTATTCTGTCGGAACGCACTGCGGTTTCCGCCGTGGGAAAGGAAAAGCGGGCCATTGCCATCGGGGAAAAATCTTACGAGATGTACGAGAAGGCGCCGCCCAGCATCTACATTTCCCTGCCCATCAGCCGGGGCGTGATCTCTCATCTGGACGACATGGTTTCTCTTTGGAACTATATGGGACGGCTGATTTCCGGAAAGCGTAAAATGAACAATTGCCAGTTTTATATCGCCGTACCCGCAGACATCACCGAGGTGGAGAAGCAGGCATACTCCAAGATCATCACCAAGTCGGAGACAAAGCCGGGGAAGGTCTGCCTGATAGACAAGCCTCTGGCAGATGCCTATGGCCTGGGGCTGGATGTGGAGGCTTCCAGGGGGATCATGACGGTGAACCTGGGGGCGGATACCACGGAGATTTCCGTGCTGTCCCTGGGGGGCATCGTGGTATCCAAACTGCTTCCCTATGGCGGGAATGACTTTGATCGGATCATCCAGACATTTCTGAGGAAGAAAAATAATTTCGTCATTGGATTGAAGACGGCGGAGCAGATCAAAAAGCAGCTGGTGTCCGTGGAGCCTGGAGAGGCGGAGATTACGGTAGCGGGGAGAGATGTGCTTCGGGGGCTGCCCGGGGAGATGCGGGTCACTTCCAAAGAAATCCATCCCCTGATCAGGGATATCTTCCACACGCTGGCGGTGGAAGTGCGCTCCATGCTGGAGCATACCCCGCCGGAGATTTCCTCGGAGATCAGAGAGAGGGGCGTATATCTCACTGGCGGAACATCGAGAATAGCAGGCTTGGATCGTTTTTTTGCAAACTGGGTCAATGTGCGGGTCAATACCACGGACAATGCCGTGAAGACGGTGGCTTCCGGCGTAGGCTATCTGGCGGAGCATCCCAAGCTGGCCGCCCGCTATGCAGTGCCGCTGGAAAAGGGATGATAAGGAACGATTGCGAAATTTCCTAATAGTTCCTAAAATCATTAGAACTGTAGAAAATGGGGGAAACTATGCGTAAGAAAACAAAAATAACCATTGATCCGAAATATATATTGGCGGTTATTGTTGTCTTTTGCCTTGTGGTTGGCGTGATCTCATATCGATTTGACGAGAAAATGACGCCCGTGCGCTCAGCGGTGGGGGGTGTCATTACGCCCATGCAGAAGGGAATCAATATCATTGGCAGCAAGATAGCGGAAAAGATAGATTACATTACTACCATGCAAAAGACAGTGGATGAGAACAAGAAATTGCAGAATGAAATTGATGAACTGTCCACAGAAAACAAGCTTTTGCAGCAAGATAAATACGAACTGGAAGAATTTCGCAAACTCTATGATTTGGACGAGCAATATGCGGGCTATTCCAAGGTGGCGGCCAGGGTCATCAGCAGCGACAGCGATAACTGGTACAATTCCTTCGTCATCGACAAGGGATTCCAGGATGGCATCAAGGTCAATATGAATGTGATGGCGGGAGATGGCTTGGTTGGCATCGTGGTGAAGGTGAATAAGTCCTACTCCAGGGTGCGGTCCATTATCGATGACAGCAGCAACGTTTCAGGAACCATATTGAAACATTCCGAAAACTGCATCGTGAGCGGCAACCTGAACCTGA
>CATKZA010000259.1 GCA_949841235.1 uncultured Clostridiaceae bacterium | reverse complement strand
TGATCGTCCTCCACAGAAACCCCTTGGGAAAACATGGCCTTCACGGTCTTCTTAGAAAGCACCTTGCCGCCTCCTTGAAGATACATTCGCAAGTAATTGCCCATATCCTTCACGTCAGACACCAGATAGCCGGAAGGCACCTGCTTCCAATCTTCCTTCATGTCATAGGAATTCTTGTAGACAAAGGGAAAGCCAAAATAATTCCGGTAAGCCTTCACCATCTCCCCCTCATGACCAGAAATATTTTCCAGAGAATAAGTGGACTTCATATCCAGCGGATCTAGAATATTATCCGAAACATATTCCACATAACTGGTTCCCGTCACCGCCTCGATAATTTTGCCCAATAAATTATAATTGGCATTGGCATACGCAAAGGAGCCCTTCTTTCCCTTGGCCTGAATATCAGACATCACCTCATATTCGGTAATGCCGCTGGTATGCTGGAGCAAGTCCCTGATTGTCACGTCGGAAATCTCTTGGTACTCCGGCAAGTAATCCCCCACCGGATCCTCCAGGCGAAGTTCCGAATCCTCTGCCAGCCGCATGATTGCCGCCGCAGTAAAGGATTTGCTCAAGTCGCCTAAAACATAATCCTTCGTTGTCTTCTCCGCCGCACCATAGGCTGCGCAATACAATTCCTTCTCAGAACTTACAATCGAAATGCTCATCCCGGTGACATGGGCCGAAGTCATCTGTGACATAATGTAATCTTCCAAATCCTTCTCATGTATCACTTCCGCTTTCGCACCCACTGCGCCAAACAGCACAGATGCAGCACACGCAAGGGATAAAACTGCTTTACGCCATTTTATATCCATAGGTATCCCCCTTACTTAGACTTAATATAACGGTTAATGCAACCACTTATTTCCAATCTCCTGGGCATCGCCATATTGGGCACGCTTCCCCTGGCGCACAGGCCAGCCACGCCCTGCTTCTCCAGTAATTGCTCTACATCCCGAAGCAGTTCCGACAGTTCCATTTCCTTCCCGCCAAACTTCTTTTCCAAATATTCCAGACATTTTGCAATGGCAAGCATCTGTTCCCCATCGGTAATCTGCTCCAGATAGCGCAAATCCACCTGTTTCTTATTATAAGAAAATCCATCCGTATTCATAACCTTGATTTTCGTCCGATCCTCTGCCCTGGGCAGACGAATCTTTCTGCCTTTGCCATAGTCAATGGCTACATCGTCAGGCTCATATGCCAGAGGAAATGCCTTGGCTTTCTCCCTGGCCGCCTGTGTGATTTCCTTCGGCAGATATTTATCCATCTGAATCACCGTATCCGCCACATGGAAAAAGGCGCCGCAGCTGCCCACCACCAAAATCGTGGACACATCCTTCTGCTGGTACAGTTCGCCCACCCGCTTGATGAAAGGAACAATCGGCTCTTCCTCCGCCGCAATCACCTGTTCCATCAACTCATCGCGAATCATGAAATTGGTGGCACTGGTATCCTCATCAATCAGCAGCAGCTTGCTTCCCGTCTCCAGCGCCTCCATGGTATTGGTGGCCTGGGAGGTAGACCCGCTGGCATCCAGCGTAGAGAAATCAGAAGTATCCTTCCCATTAGGAAGATTGCGGATAAACAGGCTGATATTCTCCCTGCACACGCTTCTGCCGTCCTCTGCCCGAATCTTCATGCCCGTAGCCTCTGTGGCTATGTATTCCCTTCCATCGCCAGCAATATGAGGATACACGGATTTCTCCAAAGTCTGGAGCAGGGTGGATTTCCCATGATATCCGCCGCCCACGATCAACGTCACGCCTTTCTTAATGCCCATGCCCTTGCATTCCCCCTTGTGGGGCAAAGAGAGCGTCACCTCCATGGAAGCAGGGGACTTAAAAGGAATGGCATCCCGCATAGGTCTCTCAGACACGCCGCTCTCCCTAGGCAGAATGGAATCATTGGCCACGAAAGCCACCAGCCCCTGTGCCGCCATCTCCTCCCGAAGAGCCTTCTGGTCATCTGCCAGTTCAATCACTTCCCTGACCCTCTTTTCCGGCAGACTGGCATAGATTCCCTGCTTTCCCACCACCGGAGGCAGCAGCTGGAATAAAATCTTTTCCAGTTCCCCTGCCGCAATAGAGCGGCCTCTGGCGGGAAATCCTACCACAAACCGAAATAGCACGTCGCCGCTGCGCCCATCAATATGGCATGCGCTCCGCTCCAATATCTCCTGTCCGGGACGGCTCGCCGCCACCAGTCCGCTCTTCCCGGAACCCTTCGCCTGAAAACTGATTTTTTCCAGCCCTCTGGCAAATCCTCGAAGCAGATAGTCCTGCAATGCCACCCTGCGGTGATACTCTTCATAATATTCCTTGGGAAATCCCGCCACGTTTCCCTTAATCTCCACGCTGAGATCGGAGGGCGATGCAAAGGGATCTCCCTGCACATGCTCGATATGCAAAGTATATTTCTGAAAATTATATCTTCCCTTCAAATCCTTATATGCAGGATATCCCCTGTGGTCAATATTTCTCAACTGTCTCTGTAACTGATTCATTCTGTCCTCCCATTCTTTGCACCGGTACAGTGCCTTAAAAGCATGCTTTTCGATATACTAGAAATTCGAGCCATTCCAGCCCCAATGCTCCACTTCCTCGTACTTCACATAGGTGCGGTTCCCCGGAATCCCTAATTCCTCCGTCATAATCTGGCAGATCGTCCCCGTCAGCTGATTAAACACGTCCCCGGTCGCTCCCCCATAAATCTTAACCTCCACAAATGCGGAAGGACCATCCTGATTGCCCTGAAAATACAAATCACAGCCATCCTCAAAGTTCACCATCAGCCAGTTCTCTGATTTCCCCGGCACTAGGGTAATTGCCGCTCCCAGCCTCTTCTTCACCTGCTCCTTCTTCTCCTGACTCATGTTCACACTCACTTTAGAATTAATAAATGGCATATCCTCTTACCTCCTAATATAATATAATGCTTGGGCCAAATGACTTTTGCCCTAATACAGTTCTTCCTAATTGCTTTGTTTCTAACATGCAATGCACTATTCGCTATTATGAGCAGCAAAGCCGTCAATAGACTCCCCTATCCCTCTCCATTAATGCACCGATCCAATTTTCCAATCATTTCCTCTAAATCGCATTGATGGGTGGCGCAAGCCTGCTCCAGCGTCTCCCTGGGAGACAGATGGCAGGATACGCAGTGCATCCCCATCTCTTCGAAACACTGTGCCGCCGAGGGGTGATATTGCAGAATCGCCCCAATCAAGGAATATTTTGTAATCACCATGTTTTTCTTTTCCCCTCTCTATAGTATAATAATCATGCATGTATGGCAGACGAAATAGCGAAAGGACTAACGAATATGAATAAATTACATTCCCCTTGGAAGCAGCTGCTGGCCGATATCCAGCGTTTCTGGCTGGCTATCGCACTGGCATCGCTATACCTTCTAATAAGCAATTATTTTTTCCACACGCCCTGCCCCATAGCCATCCTACTCCACTTCCCCTGCCCAGGATGCGGAATGACCAGGGCATGCAGGGCGTTATTCCAGTGCCGGTTCGCAGAAGCGGCCCATTACCATGCCATGATATTCCTCTGGCTCCCTCTCGCCATCTATTATGGCATATTTCGCTATTTTTTCCAAAAAGAGCCGCCCCTATTCCTGCCCGTATGCATGGGAATTGGACTGACCTCACTCCTGTACTA
>CATKZA010000258.1 GCA_949841235.1 uncultured Clostridiaceae bacterium | reverse complement strand
TATCTTGGCGGTTCTGATTATCGCCCTGCTGATCTATGTGGTAGTTCGTGGCACTGCGCCGGTGAAGGTGGCAGAGGAGGAGCCGGAACTTTCTGTGGAGCAGCTTCTGGCTACCACCAAGGAGAACCAGTCTATTGAAGATATTGAATTTAGCGATAAATCTGAGACCAGGAGAATGATAGAGAAGTTTGTGGACGAGAATCCCGAGGCGGTTGCCCAGCTTTTGCGAAACTGGTTGAATGATGAGTGGGATATGTAAAAAAAGAATGAAGTTTCACTAAGGCGGTAAAGGATACCGCCCAAGTGAAACTAAGTCATTCTTTGGAAGGACGCAGAACCAGTGTTCTTCTTATGGGAGATTGGTGAAGTTTCCTATAGGTCAGATAAAGAGTGTGGAATCAGCGTTCTTTACGTAGGAAATCGACGGAATTTCCTACGAGTTGAATATAGAATGTGAACAAGCGTTCTTATATAACGGAGAAAGGATGGGTGTTATGGCAAAGAGCACAGAGGAAGTCAGCGGCGTGCAGAAAGCGGCGATTCTGCTGATTACACTGGGACCGGAAAAGTCCTCCAATGTATTTAAACATTTAAAGGAAGATGAGATTGAGCAGCTCACCCTGGAAATTGCGAATACCAGGAGTGTGGCTCCCTCGATGAAAGAGGCAGTGCTGGATGAGTTCTATGAAGTGTGTCTGGCCCAGCAGTATATCGCCGAGGGCGGTATTGGATATGCCAAGGATTTGTTGGAGAAATCTCTGGGAGCAGAGAGGGCGAAGGATGTCATTGGCAAGTTGACTGCTTCTTTGCAGGTGCGTCCTTTCGAGTTTGTGAGAAAGACGGATGCCAACCAGCTTCTGAATTTTATTCAGGATGAGCATCCTCAGACCATTGCATTGATTTTGTCATATCTGCCATCGGGGCAGGCTTCTGCCTTGATATCCGCCCTGTCTCCAGACAAGCAGACGGATGTGGCAAAGCGTATCGCCCAGATGGACCGCACATCGCCGGATGTGATCAAAGAGGTGGAGAAAGTGTTGGAGCAGAAACTAGCATCCCTGGTGAACCAGGATTACACCGTGGTAGGCGGTGTAGATTCTATCGTGGAAATCTTGAATACGGTGGATCGTGGAACAGAGAAGCACATTATGGAGAATTTGGAAATCGAAGATCCGGAATTGGCGGACGAGATTCGCAAGAAGATGTTCGTCTTCGAGGATATCCTCTCTCTGGACGACCGCTCTGTGCAGCGTGTGCTTCGCGAGGTGGACAATAACGAGCTTGCAGTGGCCTTGAAGGGTGCCAATGAGGATGTGCAGAACCTTATCTTTAGCAACCTTTCTTCCCGTCTCTCTACCATGATTAAGGAGGATATGGACTTTATGGGACCTGTCCGCATGAAGGATGTGGAGGAAGCGCAGCAGAAGATAGTTAATATCATACGTAAGTTAGAGGATTCCGCTGAGATTATCATATCCAGAGGTGGAGGTGACGAGATCGTTGTCTAATCTGATAAAATCCGTTTATTTTAATATGGAGCCTGGCAAGGTAAAATCCATCGACTCTGACGAGAATGTGGAGCAGTACATACCCCGTATCCATGAATTGGGGCATGTGGAAGAGACGAAGCCTTTCCATTTTGAGGCCTTGGACGGCGCTTTTTCGGAAGAGGATGAAGAGGCGGAGTTTGAGAGTGGCCTTTCCGTCATATCCATGGATGATGTGATTGGAGAGGAACGGGAAAAACTTTCTGCCGAGATGAGCGAGGAGCGGGAGAATATGCTGGAGGAGGCCAGGCAGGAGGCGGAGTCCATCGTGGCCGAGGCCAACGAGCAGGCGGAGGCAATCAAGGAGATGGCCCGTTCCGAAGGGAGAACCATCGGAGTGGAAGAGGGAAGGAGCGAGGCTGGCGTAGAGCTGGAGCAGATGCGGCAGAGCCTGCAACAGGAATACCAGGAGAAGATGCTGGAATTAGAGGAGCAGGAAAAGAATCTGGAGCCGGCATTTGCTGAGATCATTGTCTCTCTTGTGAAAAAATTGACAGGCATTGTCTGCGAAGATAAGAAAGAAGTGATTCTATATCTGATTGGAAACGCATTGAGGAATATGGAGAAGACTTCTAAATTGGTTCTTCGAGTGTCCAAGAAGGATATTGCCAGGGTATCCGCCAAGAAATCAACATTCAAGTTGTTGGCGAAGGACGTGGCGGAATTTGATATTCTAGAAGATGAAAGTTTGACAGAAAGCCAGTGTATTATAGAGACAGACAATAGGATTATAGATTGCAGTCTGGATGCCCAGATGCAGAATTTGGAAGAGCATGTGAAGCTGCTGGTGTACTAATGCATTGATGGGAAGGAAAGCGAGGAGCGTATCAGTATGGTGGATATTGACATATCAAAATATCATATGCTTTTGGATCAGTCCTATGAAAAGCGGCTGGGGAAGGTCGCCAAGGTGGTAGGGCTGACGGTGGAGTCCATCGGGCCGGCTGCCAAGTTGAATGATTTGTGCCATATTATCACGAAGGATAGCAATCAGGTCATCAATGCGGAGGTTGTGGGATTCCGGGATGACAGGGTGCTTCTGATGCCCTACGACAATACATCGGGGGTTGGTTTAGGGAGCCGCGTGGAAAATACCGGGGCTCCTTTAAAAGTGAAGGTAGGGGAGGAATTGCTGGGAAAGACTTTGGACGGATTGGGCAATCCCATTGACCATTCGGAATTATCCAAACTTGCCGGCACCCAGGGCTACTCGGTGGAAGCAGAACCACCGGATCCCCTTAGCAGGGAGATTATTGATGAGGTACTTCCTTTGGGAGTGAAGGCAGTAGATGGCCTGAATACCGTGGGGAAGGGTCAGCGAATTGGCATCTTTGCCGGCAGCGGCGTGGGCAAGAGCACGTTGCTCGGCATGTTTGCCAGGAATACCAAGGCAGATATCAATGTAATCGCCCTGATCGGAGAGCGAGGCAGGGAGGTCAGGGAGTTTATCGAGAGGGACCTGGGGCCGGAGGGAATGGCCAGATCCGTGGTGGTGGTGGCCACCTCTGATAAGCCGGCCCTAATCCGAAATAAGGCGGCCAAGACGGCTACGGCTATTGCGGAATATTTCCGGGATCAGGGAAAGGATGTGCTTCTGATGATGGATTCCCTTACCCGCTTTTCCATGGCCCAGCGGGAGATTGGGCTGGCTTCGGGAGAGCCGCCGGTATCCAGGGGATATCCCCCCAGCGTCTATGCGGAAATGCCAAAACTCTTAGAGAGGGCGGGGCGTTCAGACAAGGGTTCCATTACAGGGCTTTATACGGTGCTGGTGGACGGTGACGATATGAATGAGCCGATTACAGATACCGCCAGAAGCATTTTGGATGGGCATATCATGCTGAACCGCAAGATTGCCCAGAAGAATCATTATCCCGCCATAGACGTGCTTCAGAGCATTTCCCGTGTGATGAGTTCCATTGCCGATGGGGAGCATAAGGATGCCAGCGGAAAACTGCGCAATGTATTGGCTACATACTCCGAGGCGGAGGATTTGGTGAATATCGGGGCGTATAAGGATGGCTCCAATCCGGAGATTGATTTTGCCCTCTCGAAGATTGGGGAGGTCAATGAGTATCTCAGGCAGGATGTCTATGAGAAGTTTGACTTCGACCAGGAGGTGCAGATGCTGCAGG
>CATKZA010000257.1 GCA_949841235.1 uncultured Clostridiaceae bacterium | reverse complement strand
CTTCCATACAAGAGACTGTGGGCTTTCTCCGCAGAGGGAAGAAGGTTCCCTATATGGGGATTTTGTGCAAGACGCTACAGGAGACTGTGGCAGAGGCCCATGGATTAGAGCAGGGCGTGTATGTGACGGATGTGTATGCCAAATCCCCTGCCTACAAGGGGGGGATGCGGGTGGCGGACGTGATTGTCCAAGTGAATGGAACCGATATCCGGAGCATGTCGGAGGTTTACCATATATTGGCGGCGCACAAGAAGAAGGAGACGCTGGTGTGCAAGGTGATTCGCATCTCCGGCAGCAAGAAGGTGGAAAAAACCATTAAGATTGTCCTAGGATAGCGACTGGGGCATAAGCCGTAGGATAGTGCTCTTTCATTAATAAAAAATGCGTACTTTTGGGAGGAATGATGTCAAAAGTACGCATTTTTGTTACAGGATTTCCAGCATGGTATTTATTAGGGCATCATTGTCCTCCGGCCTCATGAAGCAGAAGCGGACGTACTTGTTGTCCAGGAAGGGGAAGGAGGAGCAGTCTCTGATCATCAGCCCCTTTCGGATGGCGTGGACGAAAAGATCCTCGCTGGTAATGTCTTCCCGAAGGATGCGCAGCAATACGAAGTTTGCGTGGGGTTCATAGAATTTGACGGAGGAGCAGTCTGCCAGCAGGTCGCAGATTCGCTTTCGCTCCGTGGATATGAGCTGGATGGTCTGGTGGATGTAGAAGGTATCCTGAAACATAATCTCTCCGGCGATGGCCGCTAGGGAATTGATGGTCCAGGGATTTTTGAACTGCTCCATCTGGTGCAGCAGCCCGGCGTTTCCGCAGATGGCGTAGCCAAGGCGAAGCCCCGGTGCCGCAAAGAATTTGGAGATGCCCCGCAGGATGATGATATTGTTGTAGTATTCCGTCAGGGGGATGGAGGTGATTTCCCGGCTGTTTTCGGAAAATTCCACATAGGTCTCGTCCACCATGACGAAGATGCCCTTTTCCTTGCAGCAGTCCAGAATGTTCCGCATGGTTTTTCTGGAAATCTGGGAGGAGGTGGGGTTGTTGGGATTGCACAGCACGAGAAGGTCCGTGTCCGGGGTGAGGGCCTTAAAAAGCGCTTCCTCATTCAGATGAAAGCCCTCTTCCTCCCGCAGTCGGAAAAAGTGGGAGCGGCCGCCGCCTAGAGAGATTTCATGCTCGTATTCGGAATAGGTTGGCCCGATGATGAGGGCCTTTTTTGGTGCAATCAGTTTGATGACTAGGGAAATCAACTCCGTGGAGCCGTTGCCCACGATGATATTGCGAAAGTCTGCCCGGACATATTTGCCGATGGCCTGTCGCAGGGATGTGTATTCCCGGTCAGGGTAGGTGGTGATGGCATCGATGTGGGAAGACAGTTCTTCCCGGAGGCGGAAGGAAATCCCCAAGGGATTGACATTGGCGGAAAAGCTGATGATATCCTCCTTCTTGATGCCGAAATGCTTTTCGATCTTTTCTAAATCGCTTCCGTGAAAATGCTCTTTATGCTCTATCTCTATCATAGTATCGCTCCTTTTCGTGTCGATGTGATGCTGCTATATCACAGCTGCTTTCTGGAAATAGAGCAGAATCTTATGTGCAAGCACGACGATTCTGCTCTATTTCTAGAAATGGCTGTGAATAGTAACGATGTGACACATTCTTGACAAATTTATTTGCGTGTGATAAATTAAAAATTGTATTATAGAGTATAGCATATGAATAGTTTATGCACAATATTTGAATTTAGAAAAATGTGATTTTAGATAATGGCTATGAAGTCGCATGGCTGAATAGTAACATTTTTTGTGAGATGGGAACTCTCGCATAGCAAGTGACTGGTTAAGATATCACATATGACAATAATCCGCTGCTGTATTGGAATGGATATCAGTTTTCATGGACGCAGGGGCAGAGGCTGGAAAGTATCTGTGATGGCGACAGGAAATTCAGTTATTCTTATGATATGGATGGATACCGCATGAGTAAGGAGGCAGATGGTGTAAAAACAAATTACACCTATCAGAATGGCATCCTGGCGATGGAAAAATCATCGGAGGGCGAGATGCGGTATCACTATGATGCAAGCGGAAATCTGCTCTATTTTGATTGCGGAGACAAGCAGTATTATTATGAGCTGGATGACCATAAATCCGTGGTGGGCATTCTCGATGAGCAGGGCGAAAGGCTGGTGTCCTATGAGTATGATGCCTGGGGAAAACCGGTGCAGATATCCGGCGACCGGCAGCTGGGGAATATCAATCCCTTCCGATACCGCAGTTACTACTATGACCGGGAGAGTGCATTCTATTATCTCCATAACAGGTATTATGATCCGGTGGTGAGAAGGATGCTTAATATGGATCAGTATACCGATACGCAGTTTGGAATGTTTTCCCATAATATGTATGCCTACTGTGAAAATACGCCAGTCAATGCGGGCAATTATACGGGAAATATACCGGAATGGGTGAAGAAGCTAGAGATGTCTCCTTCTCGGAAGAATTATTTGTGGAAGACGAACAGTAAGTATGTGGAAACAAACTGCTATGGGTATGCACTTAAAAAAAGAAATCCATTTAATCCTGGAAATGCATTGGAGAAAGCATGTGTTTTTTCTAAAATAAAAAGTTATACCTTGGCTGATTTAAAGAAACTGCATAGACATGCAAGGGAAATTACAGTGGGAGAATCCAATTCTTTATCTGCATAGCATATTGTAATTGCCCTTCGCACTGGAACGGTTTATAATGGTACAAAGGATTATCATTTTATGAGGCGGGTTTATGATTCCAAGACAGGTGGATTTATATGGACGCATAAACCAGGAAGAGGTTGGAGCGGCATTCCGATTCATAAGCATCTGCCGGGGAAGTTAAAACGGTGGCATTATGAACTTTATGACAACTATGGAGATTGGGTCTTTAAGGTGAATGGAGGATATACAAGTGTGGTTACATATTTTGCTTATTGGGATTGATTCAGATTCAAATATTTGTAAATAAAAGTAGGAGGGCAATTTATGTGATTGCATGAATGGAAACGGAGGTAGATGTGATAAGTGGTAAGATGTCTTATCGGGAAAAAATCGAAAGACTTATTTTGAAACTTCGAAATGCGAAGAAGAGATATTATGTGCTTTTTGGACTGCTTATGCTGTTTTTTATCTATAATACTGTCTCGCTTCGAGGATTTTATTACGCAGAGAACAATGCAATGTGTTTTTTTGGTTTTATGGATTGGTGGCAGGGGCATACAACGGCAGTTAATAGAAGTTTTAAAGATCCGGGTAGGGGTTATGTGGAGGATCCGGTGGATGTTCATGATACCAAGGAGGCCACTGAATGGTATGGCTCCATTTTGGGAACGGTGGTCTTTATGAAATGGAAGTGGGTCGGTTTGCATGTGGGCGACTATATGATATTGATAGATACATGGGTGCCGCTTTATTTTAGTGGTGATAATCATATTTTAGGACATCCTTATTATATTCTTCATCGTTATGATGCTGTGAAAAAGTATCCTTTAAAGGATAAGAATGGTGGTGATTTGTATCAGAAATGGGAGAAGAAATTTGGGGAAGATTTCATAACGGGGGAAGGCAGCCACGATGAATGGTTAAGTGATAAAAAACATTGGGAAAACAATGCTGGAAAATATCGTAGAATGACCATAATATT
>CATKZA010000256.1 GCA_949841235.1 uncultured Clostridiaceae bacterium | reverse complement strand
CCGCCGCCGGCCAGCATCTCCCTGGCAAACTGGTGGATGACCGCCTGGTGGGGAGGCACGTACATGCCGCCGTACTTCTTGGCACAGGAGAGGCCAAACATGTGATCGTCCTCATTGATGGTTCCCCCCACTGCGCAAAGACTGTTATGGCAGTTGGTCAGCACATAGGGCACGGGAAACTTTTCCAAGCCGGATGCCCTGGCCGTCTGAATAATGCCCACAAAAGTAATATCGTGGGATGTGAGCTTGTCAAATTTAATCTGGAGATTCTCCATATTCCCAGAGGTATTGTGCGCTTCCAAAATACCGTAAGCCATGGTTCCCCTGGCCGCCTCTTTTCTATCCGGAGCCTGTCCGCACGCAGCCTGCAGCCTGGCAGCCACATCACCGCCATCCTCCACAATCTCCGTGCCGTTGACCAGGTATACGCCTCCGTCATATAATTTTATCATATCTGATCCTCCTTCAAGCATTCTCGCCTATGCTATCCACGCATGCAAAACCATGGCGTACCGAAAAAAACTCCAGTACGCCTTTGTCCGTCTCTCTATTGTAATAGATATGGGCAGAGTTTGCAAGAAAAATTTGCTTCCCGGGAAATTGTGGCGAATTGCAATGAAGGATCCTTTATGTTAAGATAGGAACGAAAAATGGAATGGCGCAGCGTTACGAGCATTTTCATATACAGCCAAAAGCATGTCGCAGAACATTTAGAAATGGGGGAATCGAGATGAAGCATATACTGTCAGGAAAATATCAATGGCTGAAGCGGGGGATTATTTCTCTTATGTTTCTTGTAATATTGGGCATACTCTCGCTGTTCGGCATCAACATCTATGTCAAGGCAAGCGTTTCAAAAAAATTATATCAGCAGGAGCAGGCCGAAAAACTGCCGAAAGTTGACTGCATCATGGTGCTGGGCGCGGGATTGAAAGCGGACGGCTCCCCCAACTTCATGTTAAAGGACAGGCTGAATGCCGCCATCAGCCTGTACCGAAAGGGCATTTCCCATCGTCTCCTGATGACCGGAGACCACGGCAGGAAGGACTATAACGAAGTTCAGGCCATGAAAGACTACGCCATGCAAGCGGGCATCCCCGCCGACCATATCTTCATGGATCATGCGGGATTCTCCACCTACGAGTCCGCCTACCGGGCAAAGAACATCTTTCAAATCTCCTCCACAGTCATCATCACCCAGAAATACCACCTCTACCGGGCTTTATATTGCGCTGAAAAACTAGGCATCAATGCCTATGGCATGTGCGCAAAGGAAGTGCATTATGGGGGACAGTGGATTCGGGATGCCAGGGAAGTGGTTGCCCGCTCCAAAGATGTGGCATACTGCCTGCTCCGCAAAAAGCCCACCTATCTGGGAGACCCCATTCCCATCACCGGCATGGGATCGGAAACGGACGATTAAGCAAGGAATTATTTTACTTTTCATCGTCATATGTACCGATTCCATCCCGACGAAGATGCGTTTCCCAACCATTCCTCCATGCAGCATCATGATTCCTTTAATTTGCTGGGGGACTTGGTGCCGATGGCAGTTAGCATCTTCTCATCAGGAGTAAACTTTATCTGCTCCATCCCCTTTTCCCCAACGAAAATGGCAATATAATGCTTCCCCTCCATCCCCGAAGAATAATCAAACATGGGATTTTTCCGATAGGCATCCAGGGCATGGGACTTCTCCGGAGCCACCACCTCCACCTTTTCCATGTCAATCCTCTTCATGGTCTTTCGCTTCTCTCCCTTTAGGATCCGGTCAAAATCAATCTGCCCGTCCACAAAAATATATTCGTAGGCAATCTGGTTGGTAGGAAGCAGAAAAATAATAATCCCGGCAATGATCGCCATCACCGCCAAAACTAAAAACGTCTTCATATTCATCATCATCACAAATCCAAAAGCCAGAATAAAGACAGCCAGCACTATCAGCGCAGCCCTCAGCGCCTTCCTCTTCCCGTCCGGATTGGCTCGCAGATAAGTTTCACAATACAACGGTTCCATTGCAATACCTCCCTTCATCAAAAAAAGGTGTGAAGTCTTTCTAGGCTCGCAAATACCTCGCCAAGAAAGGCTATTATCACACCTAAGAAGAACGCAAAATCAGCGTTCTTCACATTACAAATTTCGAGCAGTTTCCTATGCAGTAAAAAGGGAATTTCAGCGGCAATCGCCAAAATCCCCTTTCACTACATTTCTTTCAAAACATCCAGAAAGACTCTTCCTCTTTTCTACATCATCCCCATGCCGCCGGCACCTGCACCTGCGGGCATTGCGGGAGCATCCTCCTTGATGGAAGATACCACGGACTCGGTAGTCAGCAGCGTAGATGCCACGCTGGTGGCATTCTGCAATGCGCTTCTGGTCACCTTGGCAGGATCCAGAATGCCAGCCTTCACCATATCCACATACTCCTCCGTCAGCACATCATAACCCATGCCAACCTCAGATTCTCTTACCCTGTTAATGACTACTGCACCTTCCACGCCCGCATTGTATGCGATCGTATATAATGGTGCCTCCAGAGCCTTCAGGATGATATTGGCCCCGGTCTTCTGGTCTCCCTCCATGGTAGCCGCCAGCTTCTCCACTTCCTTGGAAGCATGGATATAGGCAGAACCGCCGCCGGAAATGATTCCTTCCTCCACTGCCGCTCTCGTTGCAGCCAGAGCATCCTCCATGCGAAGCTTTGCCTCCTGCATCTCTGTCTCCGTCGCAGCGCCCACGCGAATCACTGCCACGCCGCCAGCCAGTTTTGCCAGCCTCTCCTGAAGCTTCTCCTTATCAAACTCTGAGGTAGTCTCCTCAATCTGAGCGCGAATCTGTGCCACCCGGGAACTGATTGCATCCTTATCTCCTGCACCGTCCACGATCACAGTATTCTCCTTCTGAACCTTCACGGATTTCGCCCTGCCAAGCATATCCAGGGTAGCCTCCTTCAAATCCAGACCCACTTCCTCGGAAATCACCTGGCCGCCAGTCAGAATCGCAATATCCTCCAGCATTGCCTTTCTCCTGTCACCGTATCCAGGCGCCTTGACAGCGGCCACATTGAAGGTACCTCTCAGGCGGTTGATTACCAGAGTGGTGAGAGCCTCGCCCTCCACGTCCTCTGCGATAATCAAAAGCTTTGCTCCGCTCTGCACGATCTCTTCCAGAATCGGCAGAATCTCCTGAATATTAGAAATCTTCTTATCTGTAATCAGAATGTAGGGGTTGTCAAGTTCTGCCACCATCTTATCCATATCCGTGGCCATATAGGCTGAGACATAGCCCCGGTCGAACTGCATGCCCTCTACCAGATCCAATTCCGTCATCATGGTCTTGGATTCCTCAATGGTAATCACTCCGTCATTGGAAACTTTCTCCATGGCATCTGCCACCATCTCTCCCACGGTGTCATCCCCGGCAGAAATCGCTGCAACCCTTGCAATCTGCTCCTTGCCCGTCACCTTGGAACTCATCTTAGCAATAGCCTCCACCGCACAGTCGCAAGCCTGCTTCATGCCCTTGCGGAGAATGATGGGATTTGCCCCTGCCGCCAGGTTCTTGATTCCCTCATTTACCATTGCCTGGGCCAGAACCGTTGCGGTGGTGGTACCATCGCCAGCCACATCATTTGTCTTCGTAGCCACTTCCTTCACCAGCTGGGCTCCCATATTCTCAAAGCCAT
>CATKZA010000255.1 GCA_949841235.1 uncultured Clostridiaceae bacterium | reverse complement strand
AACACGCTGCCGGGCATGACCCCCACCAGCCTGCTTCCCCAGGAGGCTCAGGCAGTGGGCATGGAATATGGTGAGCTGTGCGAGCAGATTGTGGGAAAATCCCTGGAAAAATACGAAAAAAAAAACAGTAGCAGGACAGGAGGGAAGTATGGCAGGGGAGATATGATTCCCGTGTGGACTTCCCCCATGTCCGGCATGACGATACATAAGATTGCGGAGGCGTGCCAGGGCACCTACTATGGGCCGGAGGAGGCCAGAGACAGAGAGGTTTCCATGATTGTCACCGACAGCCGCCAGATTGAGAGGGATTGCCTGTTCGTGGCAATCAAGGGTGCCAGGGTGGATGGCAATCAATTTATTCCAGCCGCCTATGAAAGCCATGCGCTTTGCTGTCTCACAGAGGCGGTGCCGGAGAGGCATGACAGACCCTGCATTGTGGTGAGGTCCTGCTATCAGGCATTGAAGGACATGGCGGCTCTGTATCGGGAAATTCTGGGGATTCCGCTGATTGGCATTACGGGGAGCGTGGGGAAGACTACCACCAAGGAGATGGTGGCGGCGGTTCTCTCGGAGAGGTTTCCTGTGTGCAAGACCCAGGGGAACTTCAATAATGAGGTGGGGGTGCCACTGACTTTATTCCGTCTGCGGAAGGAGCATGCCATGGGGATTATCGAGATGGGCATCAGTGATTTTGGGGAGATGGAACGGCTCAGTGCGGTGGTGAAGCCGAATGCCTGCATCATCACCAATATCGGACAGTGCCATCTGGAGAATCTGGGAGACCGGGACGGGGTGCTGCGGGCTAAGACGGAGATCTTTACCTCCATGGATCCCGCCGGGCGGATTTATCTCAATGGGGAGGATGACAAACTGGCTACTGTGACGGCGAGCGGGGGACGGAAGATTACCTTCTTCGGCGGCAACGGGGGCGATGTGCGGGCTGAAAATATCTGCGCCCTGGGGCTGAAGGGCAGCAGATTCACGCTGGTATCAGAGACTGAGAGATTTGACGTGGAGGTGCCGGTGCCGGGATGGCATATGGTTCTCAATGCGCTGGCCGCAGCGGCCGTGGCTCTGGATGTGGGGATGTCGCCGGAGGAAATCCAGGCGGGCATTGGAAAGTTTCATCCCATTGGCGGACATGGCAGCATCTTGGAGACGGGGAAGTTTACCATACTGGACGACTGCTACAATGCCAACCCGGTGTCCGTGAAGGCAGGGCTGGACGTGCTGCAAAATGCCTTGGGACGGAAAGTGGCCATTCTGGGGGATATGTTTGAACTGGGGGAAGAGGAGCGGCAGATGCACGGGGAAATCGGAAACTATGCGGTGAAGGCGGGGGTGGATGTGCTTTTGCTGATCGGAAAGTTGTCTGAATATGCCTATGAGAGTGCCTTGGCAGCTAAGGGAGAGGGGCAGACGGAGATTTATTATTTTCCTGATTTGGAGGGGGCTTTGGCGGAACTTCCAAAATTGCTTCGCCAGGGGGATACGATTCTGGTAAAGGCTTCCCACGGCATGCATTTTGAGAGGATTGTGGAAAATGTGAGAAAGGTTCGCAAGTGAACTTTTTTCATTGAATAGGAAAATGTTTGGAGTTTGCGGAGTGAAGAACGCTGGTTTTGCGTTGTTCTTAGGGAGGGATTGTATGAAGGGATGGAATGAAAAGATGAGGCTGGGAAAGCATCTGCGATGCAGGAGAGTTTTGGCAGGGGGTTTGGTGGCAGTTTTGGCACTGTGCCTGTCTGCCTGCGGTGCGGAGGGGCCGAAGAGCAAGAGGGAGGCGGATTCTCCGGGAGAGAAAAGCGTGCCGAAGGATCGCAATGCAGAGAAGAAGGATCAGCGGCGGGAGAGTTTTTTTCGGAAGCTGCGGATGCTGAGCGATACGTATGAGACCTGCGTGGTGACGGAGCATTGTACCTATGAAGCGGTTGAGGGTTATGAGCAAAAGGATGACGTAATCCTGCAGAAGAACTTGCAGGGGAAGGAATTGGCAAGGCACAAGCTGGCATTTGATGATTTCTTTCTTCTTGGGGGTAGTGACAAGAGGCTTCTGTATACCAGAAATGGGATGAATCCGAAGGGAAAATGGGAGTATGATATTTACCAGATTCCCATCAGGCAGGAGGGAGAGGGGGAAGCCCTTCTCGTGGACCAGGCAGAGAAACTTGTGGGTACGAATGACATTGACTGTCAGGTATATTTGCAGGAACCCTACCTCGTATACTGTGATGGCAAGGCGGTGGTGCGGCTTGACTTGGAATCCGGGGACAAGAAAAAGCTGTCCGCGGGGAAAGAGACCTATAATGTAAAGTTTGTTGATGTGGCATCGGAGGATGGCATCTTGTTTCTGCACTATAGTCTTGATGGGGATTATTATAATGATTATCCCCTCTTGAAGGGAGAAGAGGATACGGTGTACCGCATTGACATTGAGAAGTGGCAGATGGAAAAAATCTGGGTGAATGAGGAACTGCATGATGAATATCGGGTCATGTCAGCGGGGAGCGATCTGCTGATTGAGCAAATGGTGGAATCGGGTGATTTAGAGCTCGATAGCATTAAGCTGGAATGCTATGATATTGCGAAAAAGAAAAAGATCTGCAGCGTTTCCAAGACAGAGATTGAGAGGTTTCTGGATCGGGAAGGACTGGGAAAGAAAGGCAAGGAGCGTCCCGAATTGAATATCGAGGGAGCCTATTGCTACAGCGGCAGGGTGTATGTGGACTGCCATCTGCTGTATTTCGACGAGGGAAGGGAAGAGGAATCAAAAGGAGGCGATGGAGAGAAGCCCTTGCTTTTGTCGGAGGATGATATGATCCAGAGGCTGGTTAGCTTTCCTCTGGGAGAGCCGTCCAAGCTCCGCTATGAGAAGGACGTGATGGATCGCTGGTACGACTATGTGATGAAGCTGCAGGGGGATGATGGGAATGCGGTGTATTCTGATGGGATTTTTGCTGCCTTTGAGAATGCGTTTTATTTTTCCTGCAAGGAGAAGGAAGGTCGATCCCATATCGTGGCTTATGATTTGGATGACGGAGAGATGAGGGAGCTGGGTGAGGAGGAATTGGCCTACCAGGTGCTGTCTCCGCTGTCGGGGTATGTTAGCATGGATATGAATAACACGCAGGGAGGCTTTGATTAGTCTGATTGGTTATGAAGGTATACCAAACCTTGAATCCGATGCTCCGCCTCTTTATAGACCGCCTCATCATCCCTCACCGAAATGATGATGACCTTCATGATACTGCCCTCACGAACCAAATTATATACTACCCGGTATCCGAGGTTTTTAAGTTTTATCTTATAAAATCCACTCAGTTTTGATGAGGAATGGTTGCCTAACGGCTTCCCGATTCCATCCGGTGGCGGCAGGGGACGTTCTGCTGTCTTGTCAATGGCTTTCAAAACCAGTTTCCGCACATATGGGTCTAACTTCCGCAAGTCCTTCTGTGCCTCTTTGATATATTCCACTGTCCATTTCATAAACCGTACTCCTATTCCAGTTCCACATCTACCGCATCCAGTTCACTCTGGGTAATGCCAAACTCTTGCATCATCTGTTCCTGTGTCCGGTTCTCAGAGGCATCATAATGTTCCATGCGTGCTTCTGCCTCTTCCCGGAGAATGAAATCCGACAGCATCTCCATCAGCGACTCGTACTGTGCCGGTGAAATCAGTACACAGGCAGGCTTATTGTTCTTTAC
>CATKZA010000254.1 GCA_949841235.1 uncultured Clostridiaceae bacterium | reverse complement strand
CCACTGCAGCCGCTCCACCACGGCATCCCTGTCTTCCACCTCATGATACTGAACATATTCCAGCATCTTGTCCCCAAACCTCTGATGCATCCTCAAGTTTGCAGAACCTAGCCAGTTATACCTCACATAGTTCTGGCTCTTACCAAAGACAAAAGTGAGAAATTCGTAATCATGGCTTCCAGCGCTTTCCAGAATCAGCTCGATGATGCGCTGATATGTAATATCCGTAACATAAAATATCATATCAATCTCGCCACTCCTGGGATCCTGCGTCATCTCTGCCACCACCTCCGCCCACTTCACATCATTTTTCTCCATATAGCTGAAAGAAAATCGAATGGTGGTATTTCCCTTATGAAATTCCTGAATCAAATGATCCCTGGTGAAAATCTCCTGGCACCTGCCCCGGTAATTCGGCATCACGTACTCCGTCAGCTTCTTCATCACATCGTCGATGGTGGCGGCGACGAAGACCTTCTGCATCAGCACCTTATGAAGGCTGTAAATTCCAGTCACCCTGTTCTTGGTCAGATTCATGCGGCAGGAAACCAGCGTATCAGGATTGTCAAAAAAGAGGGCATTAAAGTGATTCTGATATCCCACCTCAATCTCTTTTCGGAGAGTGATGTCCATCTTGCTCACCGCCACCCGGACAGGCTGCCCTTCCCGGTCTTCCACGGTGCGCATCTGATAGGAATACCAGCGGTATTCTTCCCGGAAAAGGCACCGGAATTCTCCCTCCACATAGGAGGCACCATCATAGAGCCTTCCAAACATGTCTTTCATTGCGGAGAGGTCGTCAGGGTGAATCCTATTCTTCTCAAAAAGACATTCCGGATAATGATACAATTCCGTCTCCAGCTCATTCATCTTCTCCCGGTTCAACAATATCGCTCGATGCTCCTGGGGATAAAATTCAAAAAAAATGACATTGATTCCATTGATTGCGGCTTTCAAAGATTCATTAGATTTCTGATAATACCTTTTCAGTCTCCCACTTCTCCACTCCTCTATCACCAACACCAGCAGGATAAGAACTGCTGTCAACACTGCCCACTCTGCCTTCATTCCATGTCTCCTTCCCCATTACTATTCACAGTCGATGCGAATAGATAATATCTTATTATCCATCGAAACTTTGCTTTTTGCAGACCATTAAAAATTGTAAAAAAGTTTTTTGCTACAATATTTTGCACCGCATCCGAAAAGATAAACCGGACGCAACGCCAAACAATGTAGACTTTCGCAAGGGAACTTTGCTTTGCAGGGTTTCGATGGATATGTGCCTCGCAGCATTGTCTGAACAGCATGCACCGTTTCAGTACTTTCCTAAGAGGCACGCTTTCGCTACCGCTCATAACGCCACAACACATAGCGAGGCAAAGTACGCCTCGCAAGTGTCGGCGATTCGCGAGTGCCTCTGTCGGAAAGTACATGAAATCGGTTGCATGATGTGAGTTATCGGAGAGGCACATAAATCATGCATCGAAACCGCAAAGCATTTAGTTCCCTCCGAAAGTCGTAATATTGCAAGGTGCGTCCAGTTTTCTTTTTGGATGCTTTCACAGACTTCAGCAAAAAACTCTTTAAAACATTGAAAATGGTCTGCAAAAGCATAAACTATTGAAGGATAATAAGTTATTATCTGTTTTTCACACTCGACCGTGAATAGTAACAAAAATATGGGCAAGGCTCGGTGCCACACATCCGGTGGATGTCTGTTCAGCGCAAACTAAAAGGGATTGAAGAGGAAGCTTAGTTTGTGATGCGGGAAGCAGTGGGCTATCCCATGAGAGAATGGAGAGGTGGAGATGGAAAATTATCAGAAGAGGACGGATCTTGCCATAGAAATCAAAGAGAGCTTTCCCCAGGACCATGTGGAGGTTCCGGGAGTAATCTTATCTGAGGAGGACGACGAAAAAAAGGAAATCAAAATGACGACTGTGGAAATCCGCACGGAGGAAGGCGCCAAAGATATGAGAAAGCCGCAGGGAATTTATATTACGGTAGAATTTGCTTCTGATGGCATGGAAGACCGGGAGAAGGAGGAGGCGGTTGCCGGGTCTGTGTGTCAGATGCTACGCCGGGTGGTAAAGCGATTAGAGGATAAAGAGGGCAAAACATATCGAACCTTTCTTTTGTGCGGTCTGGGGAACCGATTTGCCACGCCGGATGCCCTGGGTCCATTTGTACTGGAAAAAATAACGATGAACCGGCATTTGGGGGAAATCATAAAGGATGAGGGGAAAAAGTATGTATTCTGCGGCATTGCACCTGGCGTTTTGTCTCAGACGGGAATCGAGAGCAGCGAGATCATACAGGGGATTGTGGACAAAGTTGCTCCCGATGCATTGATCGTGGTAGATGCCCTTGCCTCCCGGAGCGTGAACCGGCTATGCCGCACCATCCAGATAACGGATACCGGCATTGCTCCCGGAGCGGGCATTGGCAATAATAGAAATCAGATCAACTGGGATACCATGGGGATTCCCGTGATTGCCGTGGGAGTGCCTACGGTGGTTGATGCGGGCACGATTATTTTTGAAACGCTGGAGGAAGCATTTTCTGAGGCGGGATATGGAGAGGAGGAAATCCATCAATTCTTTTACAGCATTGCCAGCGAGAAAATGGAGACGCTCTTTGTCACGCCGAAGGAAATTGACGAGGAGATACGACAGGTGGGCAAAGTCATTGCAATGGCTCTTGAGAGATTCAGCCAGAAGGGGGAGACATATTCTCTTCAGAGTGGGCATAAGATAGATTGATATGCTAGTGTACTGACATGTTCATTTTTATGGAAGATTGAGAGGCTGAAAAGGATGAAGAAGAATAAGAATCTACTTTTCTGGGGAAAGAATTGGCTGTTGCTTGCGGCGATATTGTGGACAGGTTTTTTCGTGGTGGCAGGAGTCAAGCAGTACCTGGCCATGGGGCACATTGAAAAAGCCTTGACAGGCACTTTGCTGCAGAAGGGGCTGGAGGGGAAGGGGGCAGAACTGGCCCAAATGCCCCAGACAGGGAAAGAAAGCCCATGGTATCATTTTTTTTCCGAATTTCCTGCTCTTCGGATGCTTTGCGGAAGGAGGGAGGCGAAGATGGAGGAGGCTGCGGCGGCGGGAATTGGCAATTTGCAGTGGAGCAGCGCGGCAGGCAAGAAGGTCAGGGAGGCGCAGCTACTGGATCAAGAGGAGAATCCGTCAGAAAAAGGGGATTCTGTCCCAACGCAAAATATTGTGCTATTTCATAACGGGAGCGGGGATATCACGGCGGAGAATCACAAGGAGAATCTTGGACAGCAGAGGAAGGGAGGGAAGGTGGCAACGGACTCCCCGGATCAATTGAAGGGAAATCTTTCCGTCATCAATAAATTGGAAGGAAGCGGCAGCCGTTCCTATCTGCTGAAGAAGTTCTACATCACGGATTCCTCTACATCCATCGACAGGGGCGTGTTTCAGGTAAAGAATTTACTACATAAGAACATGAAAATGAAGAAGGAGAAGGAACCTCAGATTTTAATCTTCCACACCCATGGCGCATCGGAAGCCTTTATTGATAGCCGTAAGGGAAAGCAGGAAGATTCCATCGTGGGAGTAGGAACCTGCCTTGCGCAGATTTTGTCAAAGGAATATGGTTACCAGGTGATTCATGACAAGACGGAATATGACAAAATTCAGGGAAGAATTGACAGAAACAAGGCATATAATCAGGCATGCAAG
>CATKZA010000253.1 GCA_949841235.1 uncultured Clostridiaceae bacterium | reverse complement strand
GCCGTCCACCGTGGCGGCCTCATATAGGGATTGGTCGATTCCCGAGATACCTGCGATATAGATGATGGCACTCCATCCTACGCCTTTCCATGTACCCCATGCCCACATCTTAATCCATGTGTGGTTATCTCCCATCAAGTAGTTTTTACCCTTGGCATCTGATGCCATCAATCCAATTTCTTTTACAAATGTGTTGATAAAACCATCTGTGGAAAAGATAGAAAGGGCAACCGCATACACAAGTACCCATGAAATGAAGTTCGGAATCGTAGTAAACGCTTGGACAAAACGACGGAACTTCATGTTGCGAACCTCGCAGAGGAACACTGCGAAAATCATAGGAAGCCACTGGGTTGCAATATTCAGAGCACTGATACCCAATGTATTCCTGATTACGGCAATCAAGTCTGTTCTGGTTGCCTCATTCTGGAACAAGTAAGCAAACCATTTAAAGCCAACGAAATTCTTCATAGAAAGCGTTCCGCCCGGCTTGTAATCGAAAAATGCATACCGCCATCCATAAAGCGGCAGATAGCAGAACAGGAATGCCATAAATGCAAAAGGCAGGAACATTAAGAATAACTTATACTTGGAATCCATCTCATAGCGCATATCCGCCGTCACCTTAGGCAGCTTGCCCCAGATAGCCAGAGACAGCAAAAGAATAATCAAGGCCATCGCACCAAAAACAAATACGCCCACAGGCATTTCCGGCCCCACCTTTTTCACCAATCTTGCCTCGCCTCCCACTTCGCTGTTCAGCATAATGTAAGAGACAAAGCAAACTACATAGCCTACGATTTCAGCCAAGGCACCCAGAATGCTGAATTTCAGCCCCATCTTCTGGAGTCTGGCGTTGCCGAGAGACATACATGCACCGGCACCCGTTGCAATGATACCCAGTACCGCAACCACTGCGCCTATGTAAGCAATAACGAAAAACGTCTCGCTCACCCAACTCATGCGGAATGCTCTCGCCAAGTCATCTGTCAACGCAGTATAAGAGACAGCAGATGTGAAAAGAGAAATCTTACTGCTCACCAATTCGCAGATCTTCGCCGGATTTGCAACCGGAAAGAATGCCATGGCAATAGCCAAGATGGTAACAGCTCTCTGTATCCCATATATTCCGCTGACAGCTCCTTTCTTCTCGGTTCTTTCTTCTTTCATAACAACCTCCTTATTTTTTATTTCCCTCTACTTCCCTCGACATCAAAATGCGCATATATTTTGATGTGCATTATTAGTATATCATAAAATTGCACAAAAGTAACTATGAAATTTCAATTTTTTTACTCTAAAAATGCCAGTTTTTTTAAAAATGCTAAATAATTATGAAAAAATACACAAAAAAGCATATGATTTTCTGTTCATATTGCTCATATAACAGAAATAAGGAGATGCGATGATACCTCCGGCTTGAAGAACTGAAATTTCTGGAAGGGTAACATCAGCATCCCGCCGGGTCAAATGCTGCGGCAGTCTTCTCCGCTGCCTTCTTTGCCTTCTTCGACTTCTTGGCAGCATCTGCGGTGCTGCCCATGCCTACTATAGCAGTCAGTGCCAACGTGGCAGCCAATAATTTTTTTCGATGCACTTTTCATCATCCCTGTCTTCCTTATCAAGATTGAAATACGCAGTTTTGATGCGCACAAACAAGTATATCAGAAAAATGCACAAAAACAACGGCAAAAATTAGACTCATTTACCCAAAAAATTACAGTTATGGTAAATTTAATTTTTTTAATTAAACTGCCATGCCATCAAAATACAAAAAAAAATAATGCTCCCTATTTATAAAAATAAACAGGAAGCATCATTTCTTGAAATCTTATGTTTTTAATTCTAATGTTCTATTATTTCTTCTTTCTAGTTACAACCACCACGATGCCCGCTACTACTACGACAGCTCCCACAATGCCCGCAATTACACCTGCATTTACGGAAGAACCGCCCTCGCTGTCATCCTCTTCGGAAGTAGCAGAAGACGCATCATCCTGCTTTGGCTCCGGTGTAGGCGTAGCCGCAACTGCCTCAGGATTGTCATTCGTAAAGCCTGAAATCGTAAAGGTGATCTCGATAGAATCATTCGGAGCCATAGCAAGTTCCGGAGAATCCGCATACTCTCCCTGTCCCTTAGCGTAGGTATCAATCAGATACAGGCTGGTATAGCCTGCCTTTAATGTCTCCGGCTTGAAGAACTGCGTCTCAGGAAGAGTAACCTCGTTTCCATCCACTTTCAGGGAAACGTCAGTGAACTGCACCTTATCCTTGGCATCTGCCGGAAGGTTCGTGGAAAGATACACCATAGCCATCTTCATCTGATCCTGCTGAACACCCTCCGGAGCCGTTGCCAGAACACCATTCAGGCCGGTAATCTTCGCCGTGTATGTTCCGTTTCCTTTCAGTTCCACACCCTCTACGGTACCGTCAATCTTTTCAACACCATTGTCGCCAGACCACATAACATCCGTCTCATAGTTCAATCCGGCATCTTTCACATCGCTTCCTTCCAGACCAGTAGTCTCGCTAGTACACTCATCATGGAATCTCCATGACTCCGACTGCTGGAATCCCACAAATGCCTTATAGGAACCTGCCGGATCAAATGCTGCAGCAGTCTTCTCCGCCGCCTTCTTCGCCTTTTTCGACTTTTTCGCAGCATCTGCCGTGCTGCCCATGCTTGCTACCACAGTCAGTGCCAACGTGGCAGCCAATACTGATGCAGCAACTTTTTTCAGTGATTTTCTCATCATCCTAATCCTCCTCTTAATATTAAAATATGCACACATTCTGATGTACTTAACTAGTATATCATAAAATTGCACAAAAGTAACCATAAAAATTGAATTTATTTACCCCAAAAATTACAGATTTTATGAAAATGCAAAATAATTACAAAAAACTGTACAAAAAATCATATGCTTTTCTGTTCATATTGCTCATATGGCTAGTCCAAAACCTTCCTTAATCCGAAAAATCAGTAGGGAAGCGCAAAGTGATTCTGGTACCCCTGCCAATCTGGCTATCCACGTCCACCCCATATTTGCTTCCATACTTAATGCGTATTCTCTGGTTCACGTTATTGATTCCCACATGCCTGCTCTCTGTCGATGCCCCTTCCTGCAAGTCTCTTTGAATCTCCGCCAAAGATTTTTTGCTCATTCCTGCTCCATTATCTTCTATTATAATATGGATTTCTTCTTCCTCCCGCAGAATGCGAATGCCAAGCATGCCCCTGCCATCTACCGCTTCCAGGCCATGCACAAAGGCATTCTCCACAAAGGGCTGCATAATCAGGGGAATCACCATGCAATCCAAATCCACCTGGTCATCTACCGTGATGCGAGACAGTATCCGATCGCCAAAACGGTATTTCTGTATCACCAGATAATTTTCCGTCAGCTCCAATTCCGAAGCCAAAGTCACCATCTGCGGGCCAGCCTGGATATTTCTCCTCATAATCTTGGCAAGCATTTTCACCAATTCCTCAATCTCCGGCTGTCTGTTCATCCTCGCCTTCATCCGGATGGTTTCCAGAGTGTTATAGATAAAATGCGGATTGATCTGGTCTGCCAGCATCTTAAATTCCACTTCCTTCTGCCGGGTGTGAAGCCGTTCCTTCTGCACCTGCTCCTGAACCACTTGCTCTGTCAGCACCTGAATTTCCTTCATCATCTGCTCCAGCTCGCCGTAAATCAGCCCCACTTCATCCGCACCC
>CATKZA010000252.1 GCA_949841235.1 uncultured Clostridiaceae bacterium | reverse complement strand
TTGCCGTCCTTCTTCTCATCTCCAGAACCGCAACCTACCACGGAAAAAGCCATGGCCGCTGACAGCGTTATCGCTGCCGCTTTTTTCAACAAACTTTTTTTCATACTGTTGTCCTCCTTTATTTTTTACTTAACTTTAAGTTGATATAACATTAACATTCTGCTTAAATTTCGTCAAGCATTTTTAAGTATTTATTTGTCACTTCTACATATTGCACACTTTTTTATTTTATATTTTGTGCAATATAGCCAAATTAATTCTGAATTTTAATCTTATACGGCAATTAAATACTTAATTTAAGTATATTATTTAATTTCCTATTGCATTTCTATTGAATTATGATACTCTATAATTAGTAATTTCGTTAATCATTTAAGTCAAAGGAGGCAATGCCATGAAAATTAGCCCGGAGAATAAGTTCTTTTCCATCATGTCAAAAATCGGAGACTTCATTACATTGAATCTTCTATTCCTAATCACCTGCCTTCCGGTGATTACCATCGGGGCATCCTGCTGCGCCCTGTATTTTTCCATCAAAAAAAGGATTCTCGATAAAGAATCCTACATTTTTCACGACTATTTCACCGCCTGGAAAGAGAACTTCAAAAATGCCACCTGCATCTGGTGCTTCTTCCTCGCACTCTCCCCGGCACTCCTCCTCTTCTCCAGATACTTTGCAAACCACCTGACCAATCTGTTCGTGGTGGCAGCCTACATGATCTTCCTGCTATGCTTCCTATTCACCCTGATGTACGCATTCCCATTGCAGACAACCTTCGTCAACACGCCTCTGCGCATCATCAAGAATGCGTTCCTGACGGCCGTGCTTCACCTCCCCCACACCATCGGACTCCTGGCAGCCACCGTAATCCCCGTCTCCATCACCTGGCTATTCCCCCAAGCCTTCTACTTCACCCTGGCATACTGGCTGCTCATGGGCTGTTCTCTCACCTGCACCGCCAGCGTCCTCATCACCGGTAAGGCACTGGAAGAATATCTGGATTCAGATGCCTGACGCTGGTTCGTTCCACCACCTGACCCTCCACATAGCGCACGCCATCATGCCCGGCCTTTCCCTGCATCTTCTTTACAAGAATGCGCACCGCCATCCTTGCCATCTTCTTCACATCCACCCGGTACGTGGTAATCTCCTCCGCAAAGGGATGGCCATACAGGAAATCATCATATCCCACCACAGAGACATCCTCCGGCACCCGCAGCCCCCGCTCCAGCAATTTATCATACAGGAATCCCGCAGAATAATCACAGTTGCACACAAACGCAGTGGGCAGGGCATCCGGCAGAGAAAATTCAACATTTCCCGTTTTCAAATCCCGGTCATCCAGCACCCATTCCGGGCGAATCGGCACCCCCCACTCTTCCATCCCCTTGCGGAAACCGAAATAGCGATCCATAATGCTTTCCGTAGCGTCCACGGAACCCAGGAATCCTATTTCCCGATGCCCTCGCTCCAGCAGATACCTGGTCATCTGGTACATGCCCAGATAACTCATGGACAGCACCGCATCCCGCTCCATCCTCCCGTCATGAAAGTCCAAAAGGACCACGGGAACCCTTGCCGCCTGATACAGCCGTTCCATATATGCCGAATCCATCCAGCCAATCACGATCAGCCCATCCACGGAATTTTCCAAGAGAAGCTTGGGCAGTCCGCTCTGCCCGCTGATTTCCTTATCTAAGATTTCAAACAGGGTAAAGCTATTCCTCTTAGAGGCGGCATATACCACTTCCTGATACATGCTCCAATAAAAAGAAGCCCCCACCTCCAAATATTTATCAGATACCACCACGCCAATCTTTCCGCCCTCCGCCACCTTCTTCTGAAATTCATATCCCATCTCTTCGGCAACATCCAGAATCTTGCGGCGCATCTCCTGACTGACCCCCTTCTTCCCGGACAATGCATTGGAGACCGTCACGATGCTCACGCCCACCCTCTCTGCGATATCCTTTAGCTTCACATTTCCTGCCACGATTTCCTCCCTCTCTTTTTACCTTCCAAACATGCCGCCGTGCGGCACAGACAATCCGTGCGAAGAATCCGTATCCCCCTCGATCACCTTTCCCTGGACAATCCGCACGCCCTCCGACACCCTCTTCCCCTGAATGCGCTTCAGCACGCAGTTCAGCCCGATGGATGCCATGGCCTTCTGATTGCTCTCATAGGTAGTCAGACGAAGTTTGCTTTCTTGATCTTTCCTGGAATGGTCAAATCCCACCACGGAAATGTCCTCCGGCACCCGAATCCCCCGATCTTGCAATTTCTCTATCAGCATATAGGCAGTCTTGTCACAGTTGCACACGAACGCCTGGGGCAATTTCTCCGGCAGTTCAAAAGAAATGGACTCATTGTCCTCCCCCCTGTCCCAGAGGAGAAACTCCTTCCGCTCCTCGATTCCATGCTCCTTCAACGCCTTGCAATACCCCAGATAGCGATCCATTATGCTCCTGGTGGCCCTGGGCGTGCCCACGAAGCCAATCTCCCGATACCCCGCCTCAATCAATCGGGAGGTCATCTTCTCCACCCCGTAAAAGCCATTGGCGATAATATAATCTATCCCCGGCTCCATGGTATAGAAATCCAGACACACCAAGGGCATCCTGCCATCGTTCACATAGCGGATGAACTGCGATTCCATCTCCCCGATCACGAGCATCCCCCGCACATCTGCCCCGCTAAAGGGCATGAAGGGCAAGGCAAGGCTCTCCTTTTCCCGGGACACGATTTCCAGCACCGTGACGCACCCCTTCTTCGTGGCGGCCTGGGCCACCATGCGGTAGATCTCCATGTAAAAAGAGGAATCCTCCTGCACATACCGCTCCGCAATCAGCACCCCGATTTCTATCATGTCGGAATCATCCAACTCCGGCTTTCCCGAATCATATCCCAGCCTCTCTGCAGTCTCCAGCACTCTCTGGCGCAGCTGCCGGCTCACGCCCTTCTTTCCATTGAGGGCATTGGATACCGTAACCACGCTGGTGTGCAATTCCTCCGCGATATCCTTGAGTTTCACTTTCTTTTTCGGCATACCTACCCCTCCACCTGGCAAACCTCTATGATTTCGCCCTGGAAATCACCCTGGGGCCTTTTCAGCACCAACCCCGCTTTCATCAACGCCTCGCCGGAATAAACCTTGCCATTTACCCGATATGCTCCGTCCTTTGCCAGCCCTTTCAGGCGAATCGCCCGACTTGCCACATTCGCCCGGGCAAGCACCTGTACAAGCACCAGAATGCTCTGCCTCTTATCCTTCGACACCACCTGATAGCAATCAAAATAATGATTCTGCTGATAGGATGCTATCCGATAATAATCCCCCCTCTGAATCAGAGGCGCATACTCCCGATACCGCTTCACCTGATCGGATATGGCCGCCCTGTCCTCCTCCGGAATCTTCGTGATATCCAGTTCATACCCAAAAGTGCCGGACATGGCCACCACTGCCCTGGTCTCGAAAGGCGTAATCCTTCCCAAAATGTGATTCGGGCAATCCGACACATGGGCGCCAATCACCGACAGCGGATACAGAAGCTGGGTTCCCTCCTGAATCGCCAGCCGCTCTATGGCATCCGTGTCGTCAGAACACCAAATCTGGGGGCTGTAATACAGCATCCCCGGATCAAATCTCGCACCGCCGCTGGCACAATTCTCCAATAGCAAATTCGGAAATTCCAGACACAGCCTTCCCTGCAATTCATATACC
>CATKZA010000251.1 GCA_949841235.1 uncultured Clostridiaceae bacterium | reverse complement strand
CGTAACCTTGTATTTCTTCCCGTCAAAACTTACGGATGCCGGCACGGACGCAGAAGATGCCTTTTTGGATGACAATGCGATGCAGGAAACCTCTCCCGGTTTCTTGCCGGCCGTTTTCGCAATTTTATACTTGATTCCCTTGGATTGGAAAGAAAAGCCTTTCTTGCCCCGGCCGGGTTCCTCCTGCTTGTCTCCCGGTTTATCATCTCCCGGCTTCTGATCTCCCGGCTTTTCATCTCCCGGCTTCTTGTCATCCGTACCATCTCCCGGTTTATTTCCGGTATTTCCTCCCGGCAACGTGCCCGGCGGCTGGCTCTGCCCCTCGAATTGCATATCTGACAGGATAAAGGTGATCGATATCTTCTTGGGATTTTTCACATCCGTAAAGTTTGCCGCTCCACCAGCAGTATTCACGCCCTCAATAGCAGAGCCATCCCAACTGTTTACCGGGTCATTGGTATCAAATATCCCGGATTCCTTCAGGGCAGACTTCTTGTCCGTCTTGGTCACCTTCATGGATATGTCATTCACCGTTACGGAATCATAGCGGATATTGCATGTCTGCAAGGGGGACTTGTTGGCATTGCCCTGGGTCACGTCATAATCCTTGATATAAATGGCGGTCAGGTTTGCCAATTCAGAAACTCCTGCCTGCTTGGCCTTCTGGGACAAGTCCCGGTCGCAGTCGAAATCCAGCGTATACTGTCCATTCATCTTCACAGTAGCCACCTGGCTGCTCACTTCGTTGGCATAGTATTTCTTATTATTATCATTATAATATACATTCACTGCCAAGCGTATCTCCGGCACCGCCGTGCCTCCTGTCACCTGCACTGCCACCTCTCTGGTCACGCCACTGCTGGCAGCCACAGTAATCTTCGCCTCTCCGTTGCCCACTGCCACCACTTTTCCAAGAGGAGAAACCGTGACCACTTCTTCATTGTCAGAAGAAAAATACAGGGCATCCTCTGTATCTGCCGGCGTAAGCACCGGAGCCAGCATCTTGCTCTCCCCTGCGGACATGGCAAGGGTTTCCTCCGCCACCCCGATTTCCGTGCAGGGCTTGCCCGATGCTGCCGACTTCACCGTTACGTTAATCTCCTGGGAAGCCGTTCCATTCTGGGTAAACACCGTAATCTTCGTGCTGCCCGGCCGCTTTCCGTGAATGTTGCCCTCGCTCACCGTGGCAATGGACTCGTCGGCCGACTTCCACAGGATCACGTCATTGCTTTCCGCCGGCGCAAAACTAGCCTGCAGCGTCTTCCATTCTCCCGATCCAATTTCCACCGAAGCCTCGGAAGCCGTAAGGGAAGTAATCGCCTTCACCTCGGGGGATTTCTGCAAGGTGGTATAATCTGTCTCTCCATTTACCCCGCCATAGCCCCGCAGCAAGGCATCCGTCACTTCCTTCTCCACCGGCATCCCGGTATCTCGATCTATAATAGTAAAACTGTAATCCGGATCCTGAGTTCTGTCATACCATCCCTGATCCCAATATACCCCCACACATTTATACTTCTTAAAGATACGGTTCATCCCCTCCAGATAAAACGCCCGCTCCGTAGGATTGTTCTTATTGACGCATCCGTATTCTCCCACTACCACGGGAATGCCCTTGGAGGAATAGGTGTCATACAAGGGCTGTATTTCCTTGTCGTTCTCCCCCAGTTTCTTTACCGTGTACTCACTGCTTTTTTTCGTCTTTCCCAGGCAAAATGAATTGGGCGTATAAATATGGACTGACACCATCAATCGGTTTTCCACAGTATCCTTAGGCAGGGAGAACTGATTCTTCACATTGCAGATGGAATCAATATAATTGTATTTCCCCGGTACCATCAGCCACCGCTTCTCATTATTGGAACCCGTCCCCCGCACAGTATCTACGAAGATCTGATTCAGCGCCATAATAACCTGATTTTCCTGCACCACGGTCATGGCTGCCCCGGTCACCTCATTCATGGACTCGAATATCAAATGCTCGTCATAGTCCTTGAAGGCATTGGCGATATTCTTCCAGACCCCGGCAAATTTCTTCTTCAGCCCCTCCTGGTCGCTGCTGGCAATGCGCAGCCATCCCGTCTGCTCCGCACCATCGTGATGAATATTGATAATGGCGTACATGTCCAGGCTCACGCAGTAATCCACAATGTCCTGCACCCTGCCAATCCATTTCTCATTAATAGCATAATCCTGGGTATCGTCAATCATGGTTCCCCAGGTTACAGGAATGCGCACCGTGTGAAATCCCATATCATGTACGGACTTAATCAGCTTCTTCGTGGTAACCACATGCTGCCAAATGGTTTCCCCCGGCGTAAAGCCCGTGTGCCCATCCATGGTATTCCCCAGATTCCAGCCCGCTCCCATGTCCTTCATCATCTCATCTCCCGACAGGATGCGAAAGTCCTGCTTTGTGGTCTGCCTGGCGTCCTCTGCGGCCTGAGCCTTGCAGCCGGGGGCATCTCCCGGCATTGCCCCCGACTGCAAGCATAATGCCCCTGCCAAAAGCAATGCCAGTAACTCCTTTCCTCTTTTCTTTCCCTTTCTCATAGCTACCTCCATTCTTCAAATTGTCTTTCCCTATGCTTCCACAGCCAATTTCTAAAAAACAACGGGAATCTTATATGCTGCTGCAATGAATCCAATGTGCCATAAGATGTACAGGTCTGTTTTTAGAAATTTCTATGAATAGTAACATTTTAAAAAAAATATCATTTTTTTTATATCAGAAATCTTGTATTTTTGATATGGATATAAGATAATAGTATCATGGATATCACATTATAACCTACAGGAGGTAACTGCCATGAGGAAAAAGAATTCCTTGGATTATCAACTCTATCTTCAAAGAGAAAAAAGTTTCCAGCACCAGCCCTATTCCAACGAACTATCCTTCTACACAGCCGTAAAGAACGGAGATCTGGCTACCATCCAGAAATTGAAGGAAGAATATCCTCCAGATGCCAATTCCTGCCAGCAGCCAACGAAGGACTACGATTCCAATGGCAAGGGAACCCTGTCTAAAAATCCCATCCGAAATGAGCGCTATCATCTGGTAATCAACACCGCTATCATTACCAGAAATTGCATTGAAGGCGGACTCTCGCAAGAAATCGCCTACACCCTCAGCGACATGTTTATCCGCCGGGCCGATGAATTGAATGACATCTATGCCCTGCGACAGCTCAATGACGAGATGGTTTGGGAATTCACCAAGAAGATGATGGAAATCCGCACCCAGAAAGTCATCTCCATCCATGTGAGCAAGTGCATCCAATATATTTACGACAACCTGCACACCCCTCTCACCATCCGGATATTAAGCCAGAAACTGCAGCTGCACCCCAGCTACCTTTCCACCCTGTTCAAAAAAGAAACCGGGTACTCTGTCCATGAATTTGTACAAAATACCCGGTTAGAAACCGCAAAAAATATTCTTTTAGATACAGATTACACTTGCGCCAGCATAGCAAACACGCTGTGCTTTTCCTCCCAGAGCCACTTCGTCCGGCTCTTTCGGGAAAAATATGGCATCACCCCCGCCAAATTCCGCTCCCAAAACAAGTGACAGGCTGTTACTATTCACAGTCAAATGAGAGTAAGGATAATATCTTGTTATCTGCCAGTAACTTGTATTTTTGCAGACTGCAATAAATTTTTTGAAGTGTTTTTTGCTTAGATGTTGTGAAGGCATCCGAAAAAGAAATCATGGATCCGCCTTGCAACATT
>CATKZA010000250.1 GCA_949841235.1 uncultured Clostridiaceae bacterium | reverse complement strand
CCCAGGACTACAAGGGTGACCCTGCCAACGCCCTGCTGGAGGTGCTTGACCCGGAGCAAAACCGCACCTATGTGGATCACTTTATGAATGTGCCTTACGATTTGTCTGACGTATTTTTCCTCTGCACGGCCAATAGCCTGGACGGGATTCCCGCGCCTCTCCTTGACCGCATGGAGGTGATTTCTCTGGAGGGGTATACGCCTTCCGAGAAATATCAGATTGGTCGGAAGTATTTGTTTCCCAAGTCCTTGGAGCAGGCGGGGTTGAAAAAGAAGCAGGTATCCATCACCCAGGGTGCGATGAAAAAGATCATTTCGGATTATACCAGGGAGGCCGGCGTGCGGGGATTGAAGAAGCAGTTGGATAAGATTTGCCGCTTCGCCGCCGTGGAAGTGGTGGAGAAGGAGGCAGAAAAGGTTTCTATCAAGGAGAAGGATCTCCGGGAGATTCTTGGCAAGAAGGTGGCCAGCCACGACAAGGCGGGGAAGAAGAACCCTCCGGGAGTGGCCACGGGCCTTGCCTGGACCCAGGCGGGGGGCGAGATGCTCTTCGTGGAGACGGTGAAGACGAAGGGTTCCGGGAAGGTTCACCTTACGGGAAAGCTGGGAGACGTGATGAAGGAGTCGGCGGAGCTGGCCTATACCTTGGTGAAGTCTGATTTCTGGGACAGTGCGGTGGACTTTGAAAAGACGGATGTCCATATCCATGTGCCGGAAGGAGCGGTGCCGAAGGATGGGCCTTCTGCGGGAATCACCCTTTACACGGCATTGTCTTCTCTGGTGCTGGATAAGCCGGTAAAGCCTGATCTGGCCATGACCGGGGAGGTGTCCTTGCAGGGAAAGGTATTGCCCATCGGCGGTCTGCCGGAGAAATTGATGGCGGCCCAGCGGGCGGGCATTAAGAAGGTATTGATTCCCAAGGAGAACGAGGAGGATTTGCGGGACGTGGCTGAGGAGATCAAGGAGAAACTGGAAATCCTTCCGGTGGAGAATATCTCCCAGGTGGCCAGGGAGGCCATGGGGGTTGAGCGGAAGGGACATTAAGAAAAAAAGATTCCCCGCAGGCGTGATGTGGATGTCCTGCGGGGAATCTTACTGTATAGAAAATGTTCATGGCATAGTGCTTTTTATTAAGCATTTTGGTGCAGATCGTAGCTTTGCTTGGCGAGGTATTTACGAGCCTAGCAAAACTTTGCACCTTTTTTATTTCTTCTCAAAAAATGCATCGATATTGCTCTTGATCCTCTCGTCCGGCAATGTCTTTAGCAGATACCGCTCCGGCTTTAATTCCATCACCTTCTGGACGGTTTCCCTGTCCCCCCTTCCGGTGAGGAAGATGACTGGGATGTCTGCGATATCCTTATCTGATCGAATCATCTCCAAGGTCTGTCTTCCGTCGCAGACCGGCATCTCATAATCCAATAGGATAAGGTCGGGTCTGTCCACGGTGAGATTTTTGATCGCCGATACGCTGGAGTCTGCCTCTGTCATCTCGTAGTTTCCGGCCAGCAGTCCGATAATTCTGTTTCGCATGAAATCAGAATCATCCACCACGAGGATTTTCTTCTTCTTTTCTACGCTCTCGGTCAATTCTTCACTGTCCCCATCTTCATCTGCTTCTGAGGTCTTTTCAGCAGTGATATACTGATGTACCGCATGGAGTGCTTCCTTATGGTCAAATGCTGATGTGAGCTTGCCCCGGTCGGAATCGGAGGTTGCCATGCAGAAAGCAAAATATCCTTCTCCGGTATCGAAGAGGAGGCTGCATGGCGGATGGGATCGGTCAAAGGATTTTACCAGCTGCTCGTGTGTCAGCAAGCCTTCCTTCTCAATCTTGTATAGATCCATAGATGGAATGTGCTCCCTGAGTTTTTCCAACAGCTGCCGCGTGATATATCGGGTGACATTGATAATCATATCATCGATTTTCTGGTAATCGGTATTCAGTATTCGGCCAATCATCTTAAGCAGCAGATTTTCCTCGAAAACCAGCGTGATTTCCCACTTTTCCTTTTGCTGTCCGCTGTATATGAGACGGTTGCAGATGATTTTTCCGAAATCCTCTACGGTATATTGCTCGCTTATGATTTTGGCCTTCATCTGAAACATATCTGAAGTAAGCTGGATGATGGCCTGTTCCAAGGAATCAATCTCTTCTTCATGAGGAATATTGGTCCATTTGCTGGACATTTTTCCCACGATGGCCATGTCCTCCGTCTGGGTATGCGCCACCACCCAGCCAATGCAGACGCCTAAGAAGTGGCGGATGGCTTCTATGGAATAATTGGTTTCTACCAATTCCTCTTCCAGAGCCGGAAGTGTGTCAAAACGAAAATTATCATGCAGGCGCTTATGTAAATCAATATTTTCATAGTTGATAGAGCGCATGTATTCTTCCTCATGCTCAAAATGCTCCACCGTGTGATTTTTCAGGTATTTTATTCCCTCCCGACATGCCCATTCGCTTTTTTCTTCGTCTTCGCTGATTCTGAGCAGTTTGTTCATGGTGGAAAAGAGCTGCTTGTGCTCCTTGTCAATAAAGTCCACGCCCAGTGCGTAATTATCATGCCATTTTATTTCTTCCACGTTAACCCTCCTTGTTATTGCAATACATATCTTATTGGATAGAAGCAGCTTTTGGCACTTATATCCCTGTGGAAACGATATGATGCATTGTTGTAATCATGAAAATAACACATCGGAGTACATTATATCATTTTTTTGCCATTTTGGCTATCATAACTTGCACAAAAAATAAAATATATGGTTGTTGGGCAAGTCGTTCCGTGGTAATATAAAGGTAGGAAAATTGCAGCCGGGCTGTCGATGTTGCCGGCGCTCGATGCAAAGATACAATGGTATGCTTTAAAATGAAATATATATGAAAGGGAGGACAGGCGGATGAAATGCAGAAGAGTGAGTATGGAGGCAGATGTGGTTCGATATGAATTGGGCAAGGGTTTGGAAGATGGATTTGAATTGTGGACGGACGTGGTCACGAAAGGATGGATTGTGACAGATTCCCTGGTGAAGATGGAGAGGGATAATGGGCAATATGTTTGCCCCTATATTCTTCATCGGAGGGGGCGGACATTTATCAATGAGGGAGACTATATCATCACCGATGCGGATGGAACCAAGCATGTGTGCGGGAAGGATAAGATTTTTTCCAGATATGAGAAGGTGGAGTCATGATGCGCAAGATCATTTGAAGGAAAGCATTGGCGGGGTGGGCGGATATATGCCTAAAATGCCAGTTGAGAGATAGGGAGCAGGAGGAAATGCGATGGGGTTTCAGAAAATATATACGGCGACAGATTACTTGGAGATGCAGAGAATATTGGATGCCATGGCGGGGGAGCATATTCCCGCCTATGCTCAGGAAAGGGGGGCAGGGCAGTATTTTCAGATTCGGTCCGGCCTGGCTTTTGTAGAGAAGGATATCTACGTGGAGGAGGGAGATGTGGAGAAGGCCAGGCTCTTGATCCGCAACCTGTCGGAGATGGGGCTGGAAGAGGGAGGGATATCGGGAGAGAACTGCCGTGTTTCCTGGTATCGAAACCGCAGAATATGGGCAAGGATTTCTGCCGGCTTCCTTTTGGTCATTTTTGTTGTGCTGTTTATCTGTTCCCTGGTGATCCAATAGTCTTCCATTCAAATATATATGGGAACATGACATATTTTTAGAGTCTTTCTAAAGGCAGCGTTATCTGCTGCCTTTAGAAAGACTCTTTTTAGG
>CATKZA010000249.1 GCA_949841235.1 uncultured Clostridiaceae bacterium | reverse complement strand
GGGGGAAGGCGTACTCCGTGAATTTCTATGTGTCCGAGGGGGAGGAGGAACTGCCGCTTCTGATGCATACGCTGGAGACTGCAAGGATTCCTCTGGAGCAGGAGTCTAATTGGCAGATTATCAAGTCCGTGGTGAGGGATCCTCTGGTAAAGCTGAAAAAGAACCTGGGGAGAATGTTTTGGAGGATGGTGTATTTTCAATATACGCTTCGCTATCGGAACAAGGAGCATGTGCTAATGTTCATGACGGAGCAGAGTGATACCTTGGGCGGGAATTTGAAAGCGGTATTGAATCGGATCAGGGAGCGGGGGATGGAGGGGCAGTATAAGATTCTTACATCCGCCAGGCCGGCATCTTACGTGCCCCAGTCCAAGATCAGCAACTGGAAGCTGGTGAAGAAGATGGCCCAGAGCAAATTTATTTTTCTGGATGATCATGCGCCCATTCTGGACTGGCTGAAAATGGAGCCAACGACGAAGGTGATTCAGCTGTGGCATGCGGGAGCCGGATTCAAATCCTCCGGATACAGCAGGTGGGGGCATTTGGGCTGCCCATCCCCGATTAGCTGCCACAGGCAATATTATTACGGCATTTCCGGCTCCAGACATATCAGCAAATTTTTTGCAGAAGTTTTTGGCATCAATGATGCCCAGATCCTTCCCACGGGAATGCCCCGGATGGACGAGTATCTGGATCCGGAATACCAGAGGGAGAAAAGGGAAAAACTTTATCAGGAGTATCCCGTATGCCGGGGGAAGAAAGTGATTCTCTTTGCCCCCACATATAGGGGGAAGGGACGGCAGGATGCCTATTATCCCTACGAGATGATAGATTTTGACGGCCTTCATGACTTGTGCCGGAAAGAGTACGTGGTTCTGTTTAAAATGCACCCCTGGGTGCGGGATCCGGTGCCGATCAGCGACCGTCACAAGGATATTTTCGTGGATGTGGGGCGCTATCCCAATATCAATGATCTCTTTTACATTACAGAGGTTTTGATTACGGACTACTCCTCCAATATCTTTGAGTTCAGCCTGATGAAAAAGCCCATGCTGTTTTTTGCCTTTGACAAGATTCAGTATTCATTTTCCAGGGGATTCCACCGGGATTACGAGGAGGCGGCGCCGGGCAAGGTGTGCTATACTTTTGATGACATCTTGCAGGCGTTGGAGGACAAAGACTATGATTTTGAAAAGGTGGAGCGCTATATTGAACTTCATTTTGACTATATTGACTGCCAGTCTTCTGACAGGGTGATTGACTGGATTATTTTGGGGAACGTGCCCTTGGATATTTTGCGGGAGAAAGTGGGCTGGGAGGATCTGTACCGGAAGATGAGGCGCATGAAGATGACGGCACTGCGCCAGCTGGAGGAAAAAGGCAGCGAGACATGATGCCAAAAGTCCTTGACGCTTATCGAACCGTGAATAGTAACGAATAGCGGCCATTAGATGGACAGGAGGTTAATGCGAACTTTGTTCGCTTTGCAAATATTGTACCTGCGACATGGCGCATTACATGCGCACTCAGGTTTGCAGACAATGGAAAGGCATAGGTATTGATATGAACATTGCTATGATTTTTGCCGGGGGAAAGGGAGTGCGGATGGGGTCAGGCATCCCGAAGCAGTTTCTGGAAATTCACGGAAAGCCGGTGCTGGTTCACACGCTGGAACTCTTCCAAGAACATGATATGATAGATAAAATCTACATTTCCGTTCTGGAGGAGTATATTCCTAAGACCAGAAAACTGGTGAAGCGATATGATTTGGACAAGGTGGTTTCCATCATTCCCGGAGGCGCCACTGCCCAGGATTCCATTTATAATGTGCTGAAAGATGCGGAGAAGGACAACCCGGGGGATTCCATCGTGCTTCTCCATGACGGGGTGCGGCCTTTCGTGTCCTACGATACGATCAGGCAGAATATCGAGGGGGTGAGGGAGCATGGCAATGCCATCACCTGCACTTCCTGCTATGAGACCATCCTCCTGAGCCAGAGCGGGGAGGAAGTGGACTCCGTGCCGTACAGGAAGAATACCTTTGCGGCTCAGGCACCCCAGAGTTTCTATCTGAAGGATGTGATTGCGGCTCATGACGAGATCAGGAAGACCAATCCTACCTATGAGGATATGGTGGATAATTGCACGATTATGAAGACGCTGGGAAAGGAAGTGCATATGATTCCCGGGAACCGGGGGAATATCAAGGTAACTACGCCGGAGGACGTGTATATGTTCCGGGCGCTTCTGAATTACAAGGAGAACGAGCAGACCTTCGGCATTGGCCTGACCAATGGCATTCGGTAGTTGCCTTTCCCACGGCGGCATAGCGGGCGGCCTGTGGGGTGGTTCTGAGGAGGCGGATTGGAGTTTGGCGGCTTGACGAGGAGTGCCGCATAGTGGATGGATAGCAGGAATATAGAACAATGACGAGAGAGGGAGATGATAATCATATGATAGACATGGAAAGTCCGGATAATCAGATATTGCAGGAGGATTTGGAGCGGGCGGCAGCCCTGGATCTGCCGGTGGAGGCATTGCGGGATGCCAGGGTGTTTGTCACCGGGGCTACCGGGCTTCTGGGTTCCCAGATGGTGAAGTTCCTATTGTGCCTGAACCGCTTGAAGGGGTACCATATCACGGTAATTGCCCATGTGAGGAATCGTGAGAAGGCACAGCGGGTATTTCCCTATGCGGGGGAGAATGACCGGCTGGTTCTGGCGGTGGGGGATATCAATGACAGGATATCCTATGAGGGAGAGGTGGATTATATTATCCACGGAGCCAGCCCTACCAGCTCAAAGTTTTTCGTGTCCCATCCGGTGGAGACCATCCACACTGCCATAGATGGCACGGAAAATGTGCTTGCCTTTGCCAGAGAGAAGAAGGTTAGGGGAATGGTGTACCTGTCTTCTCTGGAAGTCTATGGCACCCCGAGGGAGGATGCGGGCTTGATTTCCGAGGGGGATTATGGCGTAATCGACCCCCTGAGCGTGCGCAGCAGCTATTCCGAGGGAAAGCGGATGGTAGAATGCCTCTGCGTGTCCCACGGGGAGGAGTACGAGATCCCCATTAAGATCGCAAGGCTGTCCCAGACTTTTGGGGCGGGGGTGACATATGACGATGGACGGGTGTTTGCAGAATTTGCCCGATGTGCCATAGAGAAGCGCAATATCGTGCTTCACACCGAGGGAAAGACGGTGCGCAGCTATTGCTATACAAAGGACGCGGTGGCGGCGATGCTTTTGATTTTATTAAACGGGGAGCCGGGTACCGCCTACAATGTGACGAATATGGATACGAAAATATCGATTGCGGATATGGCGCAGCTTGTATGCGATACGTTTCCGCAGGCGGGCATCCGGGTGACGTTTGATATGCCGGATAATGTGGCGGCGTTTGGATATAACCCGGAAATGGTCATTGCGCTGGACAGCGGCAGGCTGCAAGCGCTTGGCTGGAAGCCGGCCACAGGGCTAAAAGAGATGTTTACAAGGCTGGCTGCAAGCATGGAAATCAGCAGCACGGCGGAATGGAGGCAGTGATGAAATATGGAGTTTTGATGCATAAGACGACGATGAACTTAGGAGACGATATCCAGGCTTATGCATCGGCACAGTTTTTGCCGCATGTGGATTACCTGGTGGAGCGGGAAAATATCGATTCTTTCCGCTCTGAGGGCAACGAGCCGGTAGGCGTGATTATGAGCGCCTGGTGGATGTGGCAGAAGTGGAACTGG
>CATKZA010000248.1 GCA_949841235.1 uncultured Clostridiaceae bacterium | reverse complement strand
CGGCAGTGGCCACCGTCACCGGAATCCCCCTATCTTTCAAGGCCTTCAGGAGTTCCAAAACTCCCTCCTTCGGCTGAATGATATGGGTGTAATACTCCTCCATCATCTCCACGATCTGCCTCAGAATCTCCTCACAGCTCCAAGGCAGCTCGTACTTAATGCGCAAATACTCCACGGACTCCGTCATATGCATCTCGAGAAGCACTTGGGATAAATCCTCGTCCGGGGTCTTGCCCTGCCGAATCAGATACCGGGCATCGATTTCCCCCCAAACAGCCATGGAATCCAGCAAAACCCCATCCACATCAAATATCGCCCCCGTCATCATTTTCATTCTCCAATCTCCTTTCCCGTCAGGTTCCCTGTCCCATCACCCTAATCTTACAGGAAGGTTTCCAGCAGCCTTTTCAATTCCGCCGCCCCCCGGCGCACATCCTCTTTTCCAAAGATTCCATGGATCACGGCCACTCCCGCGATCCCCGTCCCGGCAAGGCCGGCCACATTGCCTGCGTCAATACCTCCGATGGCGACCACGGGGATCTCCACTGCCTGGCAGATTGCCGTCAAGGTCTCCCTGGCAAGCGCGCTGGCATCCCTCTTGGTACCTGTGGCAAACACCGCGCCCGCTCCCAGATAATCCGCCCCATTTCTCCATGCCTCCACGGCCTCCTCCACATTGTGGGCAGACACCCCGATGATCTTCTCACTGCCAAGCCTCTTCCTGGCCTCCTGAACCTCCATATCCCCCTGTCCCACATGAACGCCCTCCGCATCCAGGGAAAGAGCCAGGGACACGTCGTCATTCACAATCATGGGCACCCCGTGTCTCCTGCACACCTCATGCACCCGCCGTCCCTGCTCCAGCAGTTCCTCGCCCTCTAGCTGCTTTTCCCGAAACTGAACAAAGGTGGCACCGCCAAGTATGGCCTGTTCCACCTGATGCTCCAACGTATTCTCTCCCAGCCAGTGCCTGTCTGTCACCGCATACAGGCACAGTTCCTCTCTGTCTACTCTCACAAATACCTCTCCATTTCTATCTCTTTGAAAATCATATCCGTTCCTCCGTCATCCCGAATGCTTCTCTTCAATCCTCATTCTGCCGGGATGCCTGCACCGGCAGAGCATTCTTCTGGTACTCTTTCAGCATGGAGCGGAAACGGCTATTATACTCAATCACATTCAGCACCCGCCGCTCCACGATTTCCGGCACAAAAGGCTTCGTCACATAGTCATTCACCCCGTTCTGCAGCATGTCAATCTGCCGCTCCATCCTGTCGTCGGCAGACACCACCACCACCGGGATATCTTCGTAACGCTCGGCGGAATTTTTCAATTCCAGAAACTGCCTTCCATCCATCACCGGCATTATCATATCCAGAAGAATGATCGCAATGTCCTTGTAATGCTGGGACAAAATATGTATTGCCTCTTTTCCGTCCGCCGCCTCCAAAATATCAAAGCGATCCTTAAAGAGTTCCTTCACCGCAAACCGGCTGATGCTGGAATCATCCACCACCAGCATCTTGGCCTGTACCTTCTTCTTCCGGGAAAACAGCTTATACCTGCGCACTTCCTGCTCCAGCATCTTCTCCTGGCTGATATTGTGCACCACCGCCATAATCACATGGTTTTCGTCCACCTTCGTCACATACTGCAGCCTGATGCGGTACCAGCCGTTCTGCCCCTTATTCTCTATTCTGAGAAAATCGCAGGACGTCATCTTTCTCTCGGAAGCGCACTCCCCAAAACTCTTGCGGATGCTGGCCACATAATTGTCCGGGAGATACCGGTCGCCGCCCTCGACCAGCTTGCCATCATACCCGAACATCCTGCCAAATTCCCCATTGCATTTCAAAAGAGCAATTTCTTTGCCATCATAGCGAAATAATGCCGCCGATTCCGTCATGGTAAAAAATACCCGCTCCAGTTCTCCGTTCATTTCCCAGAGTTCTTCTAAAATCCCGGAAAACGCCCCTTTCTTCTCCTCCTTCTTGGGATGGTTCTTCAAGTCCTGCAGCATCTCCTCATATTCCTGCCATGGCATGGGCTTTGCATAAAAATATCCCTGGGCAAATTCGCATCCGATATTTTCCAGGAAATTCCTCTGCGCCCCAGTCTCAACTCCCTCTACGATAACTTCCAGTCCCAGCCATGCCGCCATGCGGACGATGGAAGCCAGAATCCGCTCGCTCTTATCATCTCCATCCCCAGTTCCTGCCCCCAGAAACTTCATATCCACCTTCAGGATATCCACCGGTATATCTTTCAGCGTATTCAGGGAGGAATAACCGCTTCCGAAATCATCCATCAATACGGTAAATCCATTCTCCTGCAAACGCTCCACCTTCTGGATCATCATTTCCTGATCATCCATAAAGGCACTCTCCGTCAGTTCCAGCTGCAAGAGTTCCGGGGAAATTTCATACTTATGCAATAGATTCACCAGATTTGCCAGCAGGTTAGGATGGTATAAATTAGCCCTAGATACATTGACCGATACCGGCCCGGGATCCAGTCCCCTGTCCAGCCATCTGCGCAGCAGCTGGCAGGTTTTCTCCCACATATAGAAATCCAGTTTTCCGATAAAGCCATTGTTCTCGAACACGGGCACGAATTTACCGGGAGAAATCACCCCCTTTTCCGGATGCCTCCATCTGCACAGCGCCTCCGCCCCGCGCATTTCCCCACTCTTCATATGGATCTTCGGCTGGAGGTACACCTCGAACTGCTCTGCTTCCAGCGCCCGCTCCGCCTCATTCATCACTTCCTGCTCCCCCAGAATCCTGCGGGCCATCTTCTCATCGTAATAAGCAATGTTTACCATGTATTTGTGCTTGCAGCTCTCTGCCGCCATGGAAGCACGGTCGTACATTTCCTCCACCGGAATATCCTCCTCTCCCGGAAGGTATACCCCAATGGATGGCTGAATGTAGTATGCATCATTATATTCTTTCAGGCCGGTGACGACCTGCTGCTGCAAATGGGCAACCTTCTCCTGGTCATGCACGCAAAATATGACAAAAACATCTGCCTCTATCCTGCCGCATACCGCCCCCTCCATATTTTCGGTCTCCTCCCGGATGAGGCTGGCCAGAAAGAGGAGAAGCCTGTTCCCCTCCTTCTCCCCGAAAAATGCATTGTACAGGCGGAACCTGTCTAGATCCACCCGCAGAAAAGCATATTCCTTCCCTTTTCCCTCCATGCGCCTGCGCACCTCGTCAAATAACTTGCTTCTATTATATAGTCCCGTGAGGCGGTCATGCTCCGCCATATAATGTTCTGTCTTCTGGTAGTCGAACTGGCTCCTCCCTATGATATTCTTTAGACGCAATTCCAGGGTGTCCTTATTGACCGGTTTGGGAATGAAATCCCAAGCCCCTGCCTCCAAAGACTTCTTCTCCGTCTTGCGCTCCCCGTCCCCTGTAGTCACCAGCACGGGAATATTAGAAAACCTGGAATCGCACTGCATAAAGCGAAGCGTGGTGTAGCCGTCAAATTTTGGCATCACCAGATCCAGCACCACCGCTGAAATCCGCTGGTAATTCTCCTCCAGCACTTCCAATGCCGCCTTGCCATCCTCCGCCTCCATCACAAGATAATTCTTCTCCAGGATCCTTCGGATAATCATGCGGTTCACGTCCTGGTCATCCACCACCAGAACCGTATCCCTGTGCCGTTCTTCCTCGGGCAAAGTCTCAGACAGCATCTCCAGAACCAGTTTCCGATGGTTCTGGCGACTGTCTGCCACCTCCAGGGC
>CATKZA010000247.1 GCA_949841235.1 uncultured Clostridiaceae bacterium | reverse complement strand
CCTTGTCCAAGCCGCAGTCAGCCAGATACAGATTGCGCAGTTTTTGCAGGTCATTGAGAATTGTCAGATCAATCCCTGCGAGATTGCATGATTTCAATCGGAAGATTTCCATATTGACGCATCTGCGAAGCAAGGCTTCCAAGGTATTCTTGAAATTGTCGCCCGTGATGCTCTTGCTTAGTTTTAGCTCAATCAGCTTCACCCTTTCCATATCTACCGTAAGCTGTCTTTTTCCATCATCGGAGCTTATTAATGCAGCTTGAGCGCCAGATCCATTGTCAGAATCGGCCAAGCTCATTTTCAAGGCATCGTAGAACGCCTGATTCTCTATCGTGAGGATCTGGATATCCTCTGCCAGAGCAGTGGTCTGCGCCTGCGGGGAAACCAAGCCGGCAACCAGCGCCAGCATTAGCATGATCGATAACATCCGTCTTTTTGTATTCATAGTTCTCCCTTCTTCTATGCGTTCATTGCGTTTTTACCAGTTTACCACGTTCCCCGCAATTAGACAATCCATTAACTTTAAATGTAAATGCACAGAGAACAGTCCTGCCTGAAATAAGTGTAAAATATGCTCTTCAGAGAAAGTAACATTCAATTTAAACAAATCAATTCACCATACAAATGTTATCACGCCCCACAAAGACAATTATGGGATCTCAAAAATCAGCACTATTCCAAAAAAAATAATAAAACATAAAAAAGCGAAAACAAGTATCCCCACCAAGACTACTGCCAAAATCAAATTTCTATTTGACAAATCCCCCAAGGAAGAGTTTCTGTTTGTTGAAATATAGGTATCTGGATGCTTAATCTGTCCGTTTTTTCTGTCAACATTCTTTTCAAATTGATGCAATATGGAAAAAGGGTCTTTACATTCCATAATCCTCAGGTAGAAAGTATGTAACCACTGAATGTCCTCTATTTTCACAAGATGAGCTTCAAAGGAACCGCTTTCATGAACGAGGCGATTGCGAATCCACCTTAATCTCTTTAATTGTTTGTAATCCCTCTCCCAACCAGCAATTCGATACCCTCGACTCTCTTTGCTCATCTCATCAATATATTCGGATACTCCTCTGTCGCTTGATAGAATTTGCTTACATAGTTCATCCAAATTTTTATATTTCTCCAAAAACTCTAGTATATTATTTCCATTCATAAACCATTCCTCATTTAGTATTGTTTCCTACTTATGGTACGGTTCCCCCTTCATGATCCGAAACCCCCGGTAAATCTGCTCCAGCAGCACCACCCGCATCAGCTGGTGGGGGAACGTCATCTTAGAAAAGCTGATCAATTCCCTGGACTCTTGCAGAATCCCCTTGTCAATGCCAATGGAGCCGCCAATAATAAAAATAATATGGCTCTCGCCCTGAATGCCCAGACTTTCTATCTTTGCGGAAAACTCTTCCGAGGAAACTTGTCCGCCCTGTATTGCCAGGGAAATCACATACGCCCCTTCCTTTATGTACTTCCGCAGACGCTCCCCCTCCCGGGCACGAATCAGATCCTCCTCGTGCCCGCTTGCGCGTTCCGGCGTCCGCTCATCCGCCACCTCAATGATTTCCAGCCTGCAGTAGCGGCTCAGACGCTTGCTGTACTCCCGCATGGCATCTGCAAAATATTTCTCCTTGATCTTTCCCACCGCCAATATCGTAATTTTCATAAGTCTCTCTTCCCCGCCATTCTATCATTCAAAATTTTCATAAGTCTCTCTTCCCTGCCATTCTATCATTCAAAATTTTCATAAGTCTCTCTTCCCTGCCATTCTATCATTCAAATCTTCTCGTACCTTCTGACCTTCTTATCCAGCGCAAGGCTGACGCAGAGCGCCTGGTTGATCTCCTCCAAAATTTCCTCATCAAGATGGCACACCTTTTCCCTGAGGCGGGATTTGTCAATGGTGCGAATCTGTTCCAGCAAAATCACCGAATCCTTCATCAAATCGTAGCGGTTCATGTCCAAAGATATGTGCGTAGGCAGTTTTGCCTTGTTCATTTTTGATGTAATTGCCGCACATATTACTGTGGGACTATGCCGATTCCCCATGTCATTCTGTATAATAAGCACCGGCCTCACGCCTCCCTGCTCGGAGCCGACTACCGGCCGCAGATCTGCAAAATAAATATCTCCCCGTCGAATCATCTCATCGCTCACTCTCCTATTCCTCTCAAATTATCGGATCTTCCGGCCACGCCAGCAGAATGGAAAACCCAAGATATTCGACATAGCAGCCATCCTCTTTTCCTATCTTTTCCAATTTTGAGAGAAGTATTCAATACTTAGATTTTTCTATGGAAAAAGCGCGTGATTTCCTCATCGGTTGTTACAGGATAATAATCTCTGGTGGAAACCGCCTTCCCATGTCGGAAATACACCCTGGGCACCCGCTTTCCCACGTCGCAGGCAAATTCATAATGAAAAGAATGGGCCATGGCGGATATCTCTTCCATTGATATCTCTTCCTCCCCGTCTCTTCCCACCAGTGTCACCTCCGTGCCTGTAGCCGCGGCGGGAATCTCTGTCACGTCCACCATGAACTGATCCATGCACACCCTCCCCAGAATCGGCGCGCGCTTTCCGTCAATCAAAACGCTTCCCCTCTCGGAAAGGGATCTGGGATAGCCGTCTGCATAACCTACGGGAATGGTGGCAACTTTGGTATCCCTGTGGGTAGTATAAGTTCCCCCATAGCCGATTTCCACCCCCGCAGGCAATTCCTTTACAAAGGATATCCTTGCCTTCCATTCCATGGCCGGAACCAGGGGCAGCCTGTGCTTCTGCACCTCCTCCGAAGGATACAGCCCATAGAGGCAGATGCCGTCCCGCACCATGTCCATCTGCACCTCCGGCGCCTCAATGATCCCTGCGCTATTGGATATATGCCTCACAGGCAGAGAGATTCCCCTGCCCTCTATTTTTTCCGTGAAATCAACAAAACGCCGAAACTGTTCCATTGCCCTTGTCTTATCTGCCTCGTCCATGGTGGCAAAGTGAGAGAAGCATCCTTTGATCACGATTCCCGGAAGTCTGGAAATCTCACAGATCTGTTCCAGACTCTCCTCCGTAAGCCCGAAGCCAATACGGCTCATGCCGGTATCCAGTTTCAGGTGAATTTTTCCCTCCCGCCCCATTCTTCCGGCAGCGGCGGACAATTCCCTAGCCATTTCCAAAGTAAAAACCGCAGCGGAAATATCGTTGGCAATCAGCTCCTCATACTGCTGCGGCGGCGTATACCCCAGAATCAGTATGGGCTTTCCCACTCCCGCCCTCCGAAGCTCTATTCCCTCTTCCAAGATAGCCACGCCGTAGGCATCCACCAATCCGTCAATGGTATCGGCAATCTCCACCGCCCCGTGGCCATATCCGTCCGCCTTGATCACAGCCATCATCCCTGTATCCGGCTTTAGCAGTTTCTTTGCATTTTCCACGTTCTGATAGATGGCATCCAAATTAATATTTGCCTGCGTCCGAAAGTATGATTTCATAGTTCTCCTTTTCCTCCATTGCATTTGCCTGCGTTCTTTGCGACGTACATTTCCATCAATTCTCTATACAATCAAAAAGCAGCCAGGGCAGAATTTCCAAAATATCGGATGCCAGCATGGAGGAAGAACTTCTAAGTTTAACATATTCCTCCGCCGCCAATCCGTGCAGGTACACTCCCAGGCAGGCCGCCAAAAATCCATCCACGCCCCTGGCCAGAAGCCCTCCGATGATTCCGCTCAACACATCCCCGGATCCCCCCTTGGCCAGAG
>CATKZA010000246.1 GCA_949841235.1 uncultured Clostridiaceae bacterium | reverse complement strand
ATATCCCATAGAGAATCACCCCATAAAGCACGGCGGGATGATACCAGACAGATGAAATGATCTGCCCGCTGGCCATGGCAAACAATGCCCTGGTTATGCCACAGCCCGGGCAATAGATTCCCCCCGTCCTGTGAATCCAGCAATCCATCCCCAAATCGCTGATGCGTATGGGAACGGCATGCACCAGCCCAATCCCTGCGGCTGCCAATGCCCCTGCAAGCAGCCCGGCCAGCCAGATTCTATATTCCAGAGTATTTTTGCCCCTATCAATTCTACCATTGTAGATCGCCTTGTCCATCATAATCGCCCTCATCTTCCATTGAATCCCTGCCTACCTGCCTCTTTTCCCATGGCCAAAATCCACCTTCGGCTAAAATCGAAAAAACATTCTACTTTTGTAGGAAAGCATTCCATCCCCGGGACTGGTGCAGTTTTTCATCCCTGGTGATAAATAGCGCCTCCACCCCCTCCAGAGAATCAATAAACGCCATCCCCTTCTCCAGTCCCATGGAAAAACAGGTGGTGGACAGCCCATCCCCCTCCACGGACTTCTGCGACAGGATCGTTACCGCCATCAGGTCATTGTCATAGGGATATCCCGTCTTGGGATTCAGGATATGGTGGTACAGCACATCCTCCCCATCCTGAAAATACCTCTCGTAAATCCCCGATGACACTACGGACAAATCTTCTGCCTGAACCGCCGCCACCGTCTCATTCCGATCGGCAAAGGGCTGCTGGATTCCGATGCGGAAGGGTTCCCCGCCAGGCTTCTTTCCAATGCACAAGATATTCCCTCCCAGATTGATGATGCCGCTCTCCACCCCGTGCTCTGTCAGGTACTCCTTCAGGGCATCCGCAATATATCCCTTGGCAATCCCTCCCAGATCCAGCGCCATGCCCGGCTCTTTAAAAACCACCGCTCCCTCTTCCAGAGAAATATTTTCATAGGAAACCTTCCCCACGGCCTCCCGAATCTGCTCCTTCCGAGGCGCCTCTTTCTTCTCCCCCTTGAAATCCCACAGAGAGGAGACCGGGGCAATGGTGATGTCAAAAGCTCCCTGGGAGATTTTTCCATAATGCAGGCCCCTTTCCAGAATGTCATGAAGTTCCCCGGAAATCCCGCATGCCAGACTGCCATCCTCCCGGATTTGGAAATCCAGCTGATTCTTCTCCGAACGCTTCTCCCGAATAGCCTCCTCCTCCCGGAACTGCCCATAGAGCATTTCAATCTCATTCACCTGATATACTTCGCTGTCCGGGCTGGTTCTGCTAAAAATCCTCTCATATTCGCTGCATTTGCTGATACAGTCATCCAAGACTTCCTGGCTCCCCCCCTGAAATGCCGTGATGCTGTAGGTGGTATCGAAGGCAAAGCCATTGACCGTTCTCTCCTTTTGGGATTGCTTTCCCCCGCAGCCCCACAGGCCGCACGCCGTTATAACGCACATCACCCAGGCCGCACCTCGCTTCCGCCAATAACCAAATCCCACTATCCCCATATCTGTTCTGTCTCCTTCCACGAACAATCTTCCACCCATGTTTTCGACCCATTAGCATCCATGAAAGGAAGAACAGCTCTGCTGTTCTTCCCAGGCGAAAAGATTTTCACCCCTTCCCCGACTCACCACCATCATTCCGTCCATCCCTATCCATACCCGAAATCCACTCCCTCTCCTCCGGAGACAGGTCGGCTCCTTCCAGCAGGTCAGGGCGGTGATTAACCGTGCGGAGGATGGACTGCTCCCGATACCACCGGGCCAAAAGCTTATGGTTCCCGGACAGCAGCACCGGGGGAACTTTTTTCCCTCTCCACTCTTCCGGCCGGGTATACTGGGGATATTCCAGCAGGGAATCGGAAAAGGACTCCGTCTGGGCAGAAATATCATTATTCAGCACGCCGGGCACCAGCCTGGAAATGGCATCCATCATCACCAGTGCCGGCAGTTCTCCCCCCGTCAGCACATAATCCCCGACGGACACGTAATCCGTCACAATCTCCTCCAGCACCCTCTCGTCAATGCCCTCGTAATGCCCGCAGAGAAAGACCAGATCCTCCTCTCCAGACAATTCCCGGGCCATGTCCTGATGAAAAGTTTCGCCCTGGGGAGATAGATAGATGACCCGCAGGGGCGTTGTACCGAAGAAATCCTGCCCTCCGGCCTCCTGAGATTTCCTTCTAAGTATCCCATCCCTCACCGCCTGGTAGCACAAGTACACCGGCTCCGCCTGCATCACCATGCCTGCGCCGCCGCCGTAGGGATAATCATCCACCCTATTGTGCTTATTATTGGCAAAGTCCCGGATATTTACAGCATCCACACTGATATGACCTGCCTGGATCGCCCTGCCGGTGATGCTGACCTCCATGGCCTGGGTAATCATCTCCGGGAATAAGGTCATCACATGAAAATTCATCCTTCCTCCTCCAAAAGCCCCTTCATGATGTGTACCACCACCCGATGTTCCTCCGGGCTGATTTCCTTCACGCAATCATCAATCACCGGCAGGAGCACCTCCTTCCCCTGATGTTCCACCACATACACCAAGTTGGCCCCGGTCTCCATCACCTCTTTCAATATGCCGAAAAAGGCCCCATCCTCCGTGCAGACTTCCGCCCCGATGATATCCGCAATGTAATACTCATCCTCCTCCAGGGGAACGGCGTTCTCCCTTGTGACATACAAATCCTTCCCCTTGTACTTCTCAATGTCATTGATATTGTCGATGCCCTTGAATTTCACAATCACCAGATTCTTAAAAAATCTGACGCCCTGTATTTCCAGAGATATTTTTTCCTTCCCCGCATCCAGCAAGACCTCTTTCAATGAGCGGTATCTCTGGGGGTCGTCGGTGGTGGGAAATACCTTCACCTCTCCCTTGATTCCATGGGTATTGGCGATCACGCCTACCCGAAACAAATCTTCCATGCCATCATCCTCGCTATGTCCATGCAATGCGCAAATGTGCCGTTTGCATCCTTGTCATCTATGCTTTTCAAAAACAACAAACGCCCATACCTTCCGGTACAGACGTTTTCTGAAATCTAATCTCCGATTTCCACAATAACCTTCTTGTCGGTTCTGGAAGCCGCCGCCTTTACCATGGCTCGAATGGCCTTGGCAATGCGCCCCTGCTTTCCAATCACCTTTCCCATATCATCCGGAGCAACCTTCAACTCTAAAATGATTTCACCCTCGTTCTCCGTCTCTGTCACAGAGACTTCCTCCGGGTGGTCAACAAGCGACTGGGCCAATACTTCAACTAACTCTTTCATACGCAAAACCCTCCCGCTTACCAGCCAAGCATGCCTGGAAAGATCAGGAAGCCAGCGGACAAACCGCCAGCCCGGAATCTTCCATGAACCTGCCCTGCCAGCGAATACGTAACTATTCAGCCTTACGGCTTCATAGTTACCTAACAGTGCTTATACAATGCTGAATAGTTACGCAAATACTACTTTGCAATGCCAGCCTCTTTCAACAGCTTGCCTACCGTTTCCGTCGGCTTCGCACCGTTTGCCAGCCATTTCTTTGCCTTCTCTTCATCAAACTTGAAAGCGCTTGGCGACTGGTTCGGATCGTATGTGCCGATCTCCTCGATAAACCTACCATCTCTGGGCGCTCTAGCATCCGCTACAACGACTCTATAGAAAGGTGCCTTCTTCTTGCCCATTCTTCTCAGACGAATCTTTACTGCCATCTCATTTCACCTCCTTGCAAGAAATATGTTACTATTCACAGCAACATAACTCTTATTTATC
>CATKZA010000245.1 GCA_949841235.1 uncultured Clostridiaceae bacterium | reverse complement strand
GGAAATGTTTTTTCGATTCTGGACATGGAAAGAGAGCTATGTCAAAATGACCGGAGAGGGATTGCGGCTTTCCCTGGGGGATTTTGAAATCTTGCCGGAGGGGGATCGGATTCGGGTGCGCCGGGCTGGTGAAATGCTTCCTTGCCATATGAAGGAATATGATATTCCGGGATATAAGGTATCCGTTTGCGCAGAGGAAGGGGAGTTTTCCGACCGGGTGAAATATGTGGATCCTTCTCATGGATGAACATAGTGTCAAAAACAGGGCGGCAGTTTTTAGGCTGTCGCCCAATGAATATCAAAGCATTATTTTATTGTCTTTTTGAGATAACAGAATCGATTAAACCATATTCTAAGGCTTCGTCTGCACTCATAAAATGATCTCTGTCCGTATCCCTTTCAATTTCTTTCATGGTACGTCCTGTATTCTCGGCTAAAATTCGATTTAATCTCTGTTTATTTTTTTGCATATGGTCTGACAGTATTCGCAGATCACTGGCTTGTCCTTGCATGCCATTACCATGTATAGCCGGTTGATGTATCATGATTTCAGAATTGGCTAACGCCATGCGTTTTCCATGTGCGCCTCCCGCCAATAAAAAGGCTCCGAAACTAGCGGCAAGTCCTACGCATATCGTAGAAACGTCGCATTTGATATACTGCATCGTGTCATAAATTGCAAATCCGGCTGTTACCGATCCTCCGGGGCTGTTGATATAAAGCCATATATCTTTATCCGGGTTTTGTGCTTCTAAAAAGAGCATTTGGGCTACGATTAAACTGGCAGAAGCATCACTGACTTCTTCCCCTAAAAAAATTATTCTGTCGGACAGTAGCCGCGAAAAAATATCATAGTTTCTTTCTCCATGGCTGGTCTGCTCAATGACATAAGGAATCGTATTCATGCTGCAATCTCCTTGATTTCTCCAATAAATTTGTCGTGTTTGGGCATACAAGAACGAAGCATAGAAATTCTGCTTTGCTTTGGCATAAAGATTCCAATATTCCTATAAGCTTTAGGCGGATATGAATATACCTGCTTAAAAGCGTAAGAAAATGATTGTTGCGTATCATATCCGGCTTCATATGCAATTTGCGTTATCGGCCTATCAGTCTTGACCAATTTTTCAGCTGCAATCGTAAGCCTGCGGCTCTGCACATATTTATAAATAGTCATTCCTGTCTGGTCTGTAAAAATGCGATTAAGGTGGAATTTGGAATAGCCAATATTTTTTGCTATATCATCTAAATTGATTTTTCTTTCTAAATTTTTCTCAATATAGTCTATGACTTTCTTGACAATTTCTTTTTGCTCTTTCATAGCATGCCCTCCATTCCTAACCATTATAGCAAGTTGAAAGGAGTATGTCTTAACAAAAAGTGCTATTGTTACCGAAATGAATTCTTTCTATAAAAATCTTTACAGGAGATGAAAAAACATGCTATGATAGCCTATGGCATTCATTGCATGTAATTACGACAATGATTTGTGAATAAGATAAGAAGCGACAGGGGGCCATATGGACATAGATAGAGAATTGCCGGAGGTGCAGGGGGACATCCTCTGCGCAGCCAGCGCTTACGAGGAAAAATATTATCTGAATCCTGATTTCGGGGAACTGCCCCAATCCATTCAGGAGGAATTGCAGATACTATGCGTGCTGTATACGGCGGACGTGGGCGGGATTCTCACGCTGCATTTTGACCAGGAGGGGAATCTTTTGCTCCATGTGACGGCCAGGGAGAATGACTTGCTCTTTGACGAGATTGGAAGCGTATTAAAGATGAAGGAAATCCAAGCCGAGAAGAGGGAGTTGCTGGAGGCTTTGGAACTATATTACAGGGCAGTATTCCTGGGGGAAGACGTGAGCGGGCTTCTGGAGGGTGAGGAATGATTCGGAAGGATTGTGCTGGGAATCGATACGATTTACGGCTGGTGAAATACGAGAAGTCCTGGCATGGATTACGAGGGGCATAGCCATGAATGGTGACGGAGGATGTGTGCATTGTGCGCAATATGCGAGGGAGATTACAGGTATTGTACAGGAAGGCAGGTAGGAGAAATGCTGTTGGCAGTTGATGTGGGAAATACGGATGTGACCTTTGGAGTATTTAATCAGGAGGATGAACTGATTACCAGATTTCGCTTTACGGTGAAGGTTCCAAGAACTTCGGACGAGTATGGGGAATTGCTGTGCAATATCTTGCAGCAGAAGGGATTTTCCCCGGAGGATGTGAGCGAGGTGATTATCGCCTCTGTGGTGCCGAAGATGATGTATTCCTTTACCAGCGGCATCATCAAATACCTCCACTGCCATCCCATCGTGGTGGGGGCGGGGACGAAGACGGGCATCCGCATCAATACCATCAATCCCAAGGAAATCGGCCCCGACCGCATTGTGGATGCGGTGAGTGCCTACGAGCAATACGGCGGGCCGATTATCGTGGTGGACTTTGGAACCGCCACCACCTACGATTTTGTCACGGCGGACGGCACGTTTCAGGGGGGGCTGATCAGCCCGGGCATCCGCATATCTGCCAATGCGCTGTGGAATGATACGGCCAATCTGCCGGAGATCGAGATTAAGAATCCCAAGGTGATTATCGCCAAGGAGACCATTTCCTCCATGCAGGCAGGCCTTTTCTATGGGACGATCGGGCAGAGCGAGTATATTATCAGGAAGATCAAGGAGGAGGCTGGTGCGCCGAATGCAAAGGTGGTGGCCACCGGGGGCTTGGGGAAGATTGTGGCGGATTACTCCCAGGAGATTGAGATGTACGATGCAGACCTGACATTGAAGGGACTTCTGTACATTTATAAAAAGCAACGCTAGTGTACTGTGCCATGGACAATTAGGCAAACCTGCCTACCTATCTGCTGTGCTGGATTTTCTAGACGTAGCTACCGCTACGTTGCTAAGCGCCAGTGGCGCTTGTTTAGCAAGGACCGAAGTGGAACGTAGAACGTCGAAAATCCGCCTTGCAGATGAATAAATATTCCGCGTAGTTTTATCAAATATCAACAGGTCATTACACTAGGCGGAAGACTCTGCTGTGGCGGGCGCAATTGCAGCAAATTGCAATAAGCGATTGAAAATGCAATAGGAGCTTGATATGTGTGGTTTTTCCATTGGAAATGTGAAAATAAAAAATAATCTGATATTAGGTCCCATGGCAGGCGTGACAGACCTGCCATTTCGCCTTTTGTGCAAGGAACAGGGGGCGGGATTGGTGTACACGGAGATGATCAGTGCCAAGGGGATTTATTATCACAATAAAAATACGGAGAAACTTTGGGAGAGCCGGGCGGAGGAACGCCCCCTCGCCCTGCAGCTCTTTGGCTCCGAACCCCAGCTGATGGGGGAGATGGCAGAGAAAATCCAGGACAGGGATTTTGACATTTTGGATATCAATAGGGGCTGTCCCGTGCCGAAGGTGGTGAATAACGGAGAGGGATCGGCGCTGATGCGAAGGCCGGAACTGGCATCTGCTATCGTGAGGGAGATTGCCTCAAGAATCGACAAGCCGGTGACGGTGAAGTTTCGCAAAGGATTTGACGAGGGGCATGTGAATGCGGTGGACTTTGCCCGGCGGATGGAGGAGAGCGGTGCTGCCGCCCTGGCAGTGCATGGCCGCACGCGGGAGGAATACTACGGGGGAGAGGCAGACTGGGAAATCATTGCCAGAGTGAAGGAGGCGGTGTCCATTCCTGTCATTGCCAGCGGGGATATCTTCACGCCGGAGGATGCCCTGCGGTGCGAGGGGGAGACGGGATGCGAC
>CATKZA010000244.1 GCA_949841235.1 uncultured Clostridiaceae bacterium | reverse complement strand
GTAGTCCGGAAGGTACATCTCCTTCAATGTCTTTCCCTTCTCCGTAAGTTTCTTCACATCTCCATTCAGGATGTGGAAATAGTTCGTAAAGTTATCAATCACCTTCAATTCATAAGATAATTTCTTTGTCTTTACCTCCCCGGCATCCTGATACTCCACCTCGGCAACGATTTCCGTCTTTCCCTCGTCAACTCCCGAAACAATGCCGTCATCGCTCACCACTGCCACGTCCCGATTGCTGGAGGAATACTTTACAGACTGAATATCTCCGCCAAGCACGGCAATCTCATCCCCGCTATCCCGATAAAGCACCTTCTGATATCCCTCGATGGCAGGTTCTGCGCTCTGGCCGTCCTGCACCGCATCAGATATCACCCCGCCAGAAGCGATTGATGCCTCGTTTGACATCACTTGCTCCCTGGCCGCAAATGATGCCGTTCCACCACCAATCCACGTTACTCCCATGGAAATTGCCACCAGGGCAACCCATCCTTTTTTTCTCAAATTCTTTTTATTCATTCTCATAGCCATCCCCTCATTTCTTTGCAAACTTGATTTTCGCCTTCTGGTGAAGCCCTGCTGTCTTTAGAACCTTTCTGCATTTCGTTCTCTGCTTTGCCGTGCATTTAGGAACATTCACCACTAATTTTCTGTAATTTTTACTGCCCGCCTCGGCAAACACCGGATCATGGTCAAACCAGCCAATCCATTTCTTTCCCTTAAATGTCAATTTCCTCAAACTCTTGCAATTCTCAAAAGCACCTGCTCGCACATACTTCACAGATTTCCCCATCACGGCCTCTTTCAGGGAAGTGCATCCGGAAAATACTGCCGCGCTCAATGTTTTTACTTTGCCGGGAATGACAATCTTCTGCAACTTCACGCAGTCGCTAAATGCCCCGCTCTCTATCTTTTCCAAATTCGCCGGCAATGTGGCCTGCCTTAACGCCTTGGCACGAAGGAATGCCATCTTCTCTATCTTCTTCACCTTTTTGCCCAGCGTTATCTTTTGCAGATAACGATTGTCTGCAAAAGCATATTCCCCGATGGCGTAAACGTATTTGGGGGCGACATACTTTTTCGTTTTCTTTGCCTGGGGATAGCAGTACAGGTTCCTTTTGGACTTGTCAAGAAGCACCCCCTGCACTGAGGAATAATGCCTATTCCTGGCATCCACTGTGATTTCCTTCAGACTTGCGCACCCCCAGAAACATTGAGCAGGATCATTTCCCATCGTTGCATTTTTCGGAATGCGGATGCCTGCAAGGGATTTGCATCCCTCAAATGCCCTATGTTCTATCCATACCAAACTACCATTTAACGCAATCTTCTTTAGATTTACCGCACTGGCAAATGCCTCCCGCTGAATCGCCCTCGTTCCGGAGGGAACTGCATAGCTGGTATCTTTCTTTCCCATGGGATAAACTGCCAGAGTAGCGCCATAATCATTGAATAGAACATCATCCTTGGCTACAAACCGGCTGTCTCCGTCGGTAATCTGAAACCCCTCCAAACTGGAGCATCCATAAAAGTTCTGTCCATAGATTTCCTTCGCCGTATTTGGCACGATGACGGTTTTCAATGCATCGCAATTCATGAATACCCCGCCAGAAGTTTCCAGTACATTGGGCAGTATAGCCTTATCCAACTTACTGCAATCCCGGAATGCATGCTCCCCCAGGTTAACCTCCACAGGCAGCTTGACTTCCACCAGCCCGGTCTTTTCAAAGGCCGACGCCCCAATATATTTCAACTGGTCTGCGAATTTGACCTTTGTAAGCCGCTGCGCCCCGGAAAAAGCATATGCCTCAATCTTCACTACATTTTCCGGCACTGCGTACGAGGCATCGGTTCTTCCTGCCGGATAGCATATCAGCGTATCCCCGGAGAAAAGCACCCCGTTCATCTCTTGAAAATGCTGATTATTCGGCTGGACCGTTATTTTTTCAAGGGATGACATGTTTTTCAGATACCCCAGATTTTTTAACCCCGCACCTATGTGAAGTTCCTTCAGGTTGGCGCAATCATCAAATATTGAGGAAGTATATTCTTCATCCTGCCAGTCATAATAATCCAAATATTCCAGACAGTCAGATAGGAAAACCTTCTCCACCACCTGATTGCCGTCAAATACATTTTCCTGCACGGCAGTCACTTTCGTATTGCCATAGTAGCCGGGAATATGCACTTCCTTCAGCATTTTCCCCTTGGTAGTCAGCCCTACCACCCTGCCGCTCTTATACTTGAAATAATTGGTGGAAGGGTCTATGACCCGCAAATCGTAAGATAATTCTTTCGTCTGCAATTTCCCTTCCGCTCCGTACGTGACCTTTGCCTGAATCTTAGCATTCCCTTCCTTTACAGGCGTAACCGTTCCGTCAGCGCTCACAGATGCTACATCCGCCGAACCAGAGGAATATGCCACCGATTTGATATCATCCCCCCGCACGGAAATCTCATCCCTTCCGTCCAGGTAGACCACTGCCTCCTGCCCTATGATTTCCGGCTCCTGGGCAGCATTCGCCCTTGCCCCGCCAAATAATAATACCCCTGCCGCCATCATGGCAGCAAACACTCCTCTCCTCCATGCAACTTCATTTCTTTCCATAGATATCCCTCCTCTTCCGCCTTTTAAAAGTCTGGACACAGCGCGATACTATAAAGGCATGCGCCCTTCCTTTCCTATATTTTTCTATTTTGCAAACTTGATTTTCGCCCCTTTGTGCAATCCATTGTCCCACAAGATTTTCTTGCATTTCTTCTTCTGGGACTTGGTACACTTGGGAACGTATACTGTCAACTTGCCATAATTCTTGCTTCCCGCCTGATAAAAGGGAGCGTTGGGCGCATTGTCAGGATATCTGTGATTATTCAACTTCAGCCATTTCTTCCCTTTGAAGGTAATCTTGCGAAGACTGATGCAGTTAACAAAAGATAGATCATACAGATCTTCCACGTCCTTTCCCAGAACCAGTTCCCGAAGATTGGTACAATTTTTGCAGATACTGCCATACACGTATCCGAGCCGATCCGGCAATACCATCTTCGTCAGCTTCTTGCAATTTCTAAAAGCACTGGAGCTTATACTATCCAGCTTAGGCGAAAGCACCACGGTTTTCAAGGCCTTTCCATCCATAAATGCCCGCTGCTCTATCATCCTAACATGTCCCCCGACGACTAATTTCTGCAAGTACCTTGTCTTGGCAACTGCGCTGACCTTAATCCTGGTAACCTGTTTGGGCACCACGTACTTTTTCCCCTTTTTCGCTGGTGGATAGCAATACAGATGCCTTTTTTTCTGGCTGTACAAAACCCCCTTGGAAGAGGTGAAATATTTGTTCTTGGAATCTACAGTAATCGCCCTCAGGGAGGTACATCCCCAGAATATCCCCACATCGCCATACCCATAAATTTTCTTTACCTTCTTGGGTATCCGCAGTTTTTTCAGGGAAGTGCAATTTACAAAAGCATCACCCTGAATTTCGATTAGCCCATCGTCCAGCTTGATTTCCCTCAGATGGGATGCCCCATAAAATCCCCCCTCCCCAATGATTTTTATTCCCCTGGGTACCGTGTATCCGGCATCCCTCTTTCCCATAGGGTAGGCTGCCAGGTCCTTGGTGCTTTTCTTCAGAAGAACGCCATCCTTCACCTGAAAATCACTTTCGCCTGGGGACATCTGAAATTCCGTGAGGCTGGGACATTTCTGAAAACATCTGCCTTGAATATATTTTGCCGTATTCGGAACCACCACCGTCTTAAGCATTGGACAGTTTTTAAAAGCCACGTCCGATGTG